>CAZNZH010000143.1:0-9962 GCA_964577445.1 uncultured Myxococcales bacterium | reverse complement strand
CCGTTGAACAGCTCGACCTTGGTCCAGGCCGCGTCGCCGTCGACGATGCGAACCTCCATGCCCTCGGGGACGTCGACGCCTTGGGCGTCTGCGTTGGGGCCCTCGCGTAAGGTCACGCGGTCTTCGACGACCACGCCCAGGCGGAAGGTGTTGTCGGTGTAGACGCGGCCGGCCAAGACGAGGCCGGCGAGTGCGGCGATGACGAAGAGCGGGACGGCGACGGGGCCGGGCCAGCGGCGTTCGGGCGAGATGCGGCGGAGGCTTGCGAGACCCAGCGCCAGCCACCACGCGGTCAAGAACGCCACGATCAGCGTCAGCACGCTCACGGCGTGGCTGACCTGGTAGATGAGGCCGCCCGGCTCGGCGTAGATGAACTGGCTCTTGTCCTCACCGGAGCGGTAGCGCTCTTGCAGGACGCGGCGGGCCACCTCGAGGTTTTGCTGGAGGCTGTGGGCCACCGGGCCGTCGGGCTCCAGGCGCAGCCCGCGGCGGTAGTACAAGATGGCGCTGCCATAGGCACCCGTGCGGAAGTAGGCGTTCCCGAGGTTGTGGTAGAGCACCGGGTCCTCGATACGCTCGTCGCTCAAGATCTGCGCGTAGGTGCGCGCGGCCAGCTCGTACTCGCCTTTGTAGTAGTGGGCGTTGGCATCGGTGAAGAGCGCCTGGGCGTCGGTCGACGCGGGCTCGGCGTGGGCGACGCCGCTCCACGCGAGGCCGCCGCACCCGATAAGGACGATCGCGACTAGCGCTGCTCTGGTCACGGCAGCCTCCTCGGCTCGACGCGGTCGAGCTTACTGAGCACCTCCCGCGCCCGCGCCGCCGCCTCCCGCATCTGCGCGTCCGCCGAGCCCGCCGGCGCAAAGCGCGCGAAATCGCAGTTCTCCAGCTCCACGATCACCTCGTCGAGCAGCTCCGGCGGATACCCCGCCCGCGCCGCCGCCTCGCGCAGCTCGTCGTGGGTCAGCCCCATGGCCGGCACGTTCGCCCGCTCTTCAAAGTAGCTGGTCAGCGTGCGGCTCAGGTGGCCGTAAAAGTCCTTCACCAGCCCAGCCTTCATGGCGTTTCGCGCCAGCGCCAGCCGCTTCTTCGCGTTGCTGTGCGCCGCCCGCGAGCGCCGCTTGGCCGGGTCCTTCGCCGCCCGCGCCCGCAGCCGGGACACGAGCTCGGTGCCCAGCCAGCCCCCCAGCGGCAGCAGCATCAGCGCCCACAGCAGCGGCGTCCCCAAGAGCTGCACCCGCTGGTCGCGCGCCAGCGTGTGCCCCTCGATGATCGGCCCGATGTCGTCGCCCGACAGCGCCGCCGTCTCGCTGACGCTGGCCATGGCGTGCCCGGTGACCTCGACGTCGCGCCCCTCCCACACGAGGTCCTTGAAGGACTGCGCCACCGGGTCGAAGTAGCTGAAACGCACCGTCGGCGTCTGCTGTTTTCCGGGTTTGCGCGGCACGAGGATGTACTGAAACACGCGCTTACCGTGCATCCCGGCGGCGTCCTTCTCGATGGCGTCTTCGCCCGACGACGGCAGCGGCTGCACGTCGAAGCCCTCGCCGCCGTCGAGCACCGGCGGCTTCACGCTCACCAGCGCGCCGCTGCCGCTGACCGCGACGTCCAAGATCAGCCGCTCGCCCGTCTGCACCGTCTTGGGCTCAGCGCCGCTCGCGTCCGACAGCGCGGCGCTGAGCGCGAATCGCCCGATGTTGCCGTCCTGATACCACTCGGGCCGCCCCTCGGTCGGCACCGGCCGAATCTCGAGCGTAAAGGGCGTGGAGCGCACGGTCTGCGCGCCGCGGCGGAACACGTCGCCCAGCCCCACCCGCAGCGCCATCGGGTCGATGGTCACCGTGCCGGCCTCGAGCCCCGTCGCGAGCTGTAGGGATCGCAGCACATAGCGGTACGTCCGCCCGCCGATGACCTTCTCGCGCACGCGGAGCTGGTCGTCGGGGCCCAGCAGCTCCTCGGCCAGCAGCCCTTGCAGCGCCGGCTTGCTGCTGAACTCCGCCCCGGTGACCTGGACCTGCGCCTGAAAATACAGGTTCCAGGCGAGGACGAAGGGCTCGCCGACGTAGTAGTGCGTCCGCGCGGTCTCCGCCTGCAGGAAGAGCGATTGACCAGCGTTTCGCTCGAGATTTTGAGCGCTCTCTGCGCTCACCGGCGGCGGCTGGGCCGGCGCGCGCACCACGATCTGAACCGGCTCGGACCTGGCGACCTGCCGCCCCCCGCGCGTGATGATCACGGGCCCGATGGTCAGCGTCCCGGCGCGCCGCGCGCTCAGGGTCAGGCTCAGCACCTGCTGCCGGCTCATGCGCCCGTTGACGATCTGAATCGACTGCTGCTGCGAGCGCGCGGTGACCTCGAAGCCGTCCATGGCCGGCTCGGTGTAGTCGTCAAACTCGCCCGACAGGCGGATCTCCACGTTCAGCTCGTCGTCGGTGCTCATGGCCCGGCGATCGACCTGCACCTGCACCGCGGCCGGCTCGGCGGCCATCGCCGCGCCGGATACGATCAGCAGGACCGCGATGGCGGCCCCTGCCCGCAGGGCTCTCCGCATTACCAGTCCTTCTCCGGCGGGTGGTTGGCCAGGGGGGACTTCAGCGCGCGCTCCTTGGCTTCGAGATTCTGCGGATTGCGGTCCAGCTTGTCGAGCGCGTCTTCAAGCGGCTTCTGCGCCTTCGGCTCCTCCTTTTGGGGCTGCGGCTTCTCAGGCGGCTTCTGGTCCTTGTCGTCCTTCTGGTCTTTGGGCTCCTTGTCTTGGTCTTTGTCCTGGTCCTTCTGCTGCTCGTCTTTCTGCTGCTCGTCTTTCTGCTGGTCTTGGTCCCGCTGGTCGTCGGACTCGCCGCCCTGGGGCTGGTCGAGCTTGAGCAGATAGAAGTTCTCCTGCCCGCCGACGCCCTCGATCTTCAGCTTGTAGGTCTTCGCCTCGGGCGTGTTCGGCAGCGCGACGCTCTCGCCGTTGGTGTCCACCGTCGACCGGTCCGACGTCGCCACCGGCTCGCCCATCCCGGACTCGTCAAAGAGGCTCATGGCCAGGTCGCCCTTCGCGTGCTCGAAGATCGCCGTGACCACCGTGGGCTTGTCCGGCGTCGAGGTCACCGAGAACCAGTCGGCGTCGCCGGGGCAAATACGCAGCAGCATCGGCGGCGGCGGGCCCTGGGGCGGCGGCGCGGCCGACTGGGCCCCCCCGGCTGGCAGCCCGCCGCGGGCCGACTCGGCGAGATCCGGCGCGTCCTCGGGGCCGTCGTTGTCCTCGAACTTGTCGTCGCCCTCGGGGCACGGCGGCACCACGTTGACGATGAGCTGATAGCGCGCCTCAAGCTCCGGCCCGCCCACGATCCGCGCCAGGTAGCGGCCCGCGCCCGGCGTCAGCAGCGTCACCACCCGCGCCTGACCCGCCGGCGGCGCCACATGCACCACGCCGTCCGGCCCCGTGACCTCCAGCGTCAGCGGCGGGGGGCCCTCGCTCTTGGAGTCGTCCTTCTCAGCGCCCTCGCCTGCCGGCTGAAGCTGCGCGTACAAAAACAGGCTCTCGCCCTCGGCCAGCGTCACCGCGTACCAGTCCTCATCGAAGGGGCAGATGCGCAGGCCGTCCAGCGGCCCCGGCGTCAGCGTCGCCGCGTGCTCGGCGTCGTCGTTTTGCTCGAAGCGGTCCTCGGTCTTCTCGCACGGCGGCCGCACCGCCACGTCGAGCCCGTAGGAGATCTCGTCCCCATCGACGTTTTCGACGAAGAGCAGGTAGTCGCCGGCCTCGCCCTGCCCGACCGTGTAGTCGAGCACGTCCAGGTCCACGTCGCTGCCCTCGGGCGGGCGCAGCCGCTGCTTGCCGCCCGGCGCCAGCAGGCTCAACCGCACGCGGCCGGCGTCTTCGGGCGCGGTCATCTTCACCGAGAGGCGGTCGCCCTCAGCGAGCGCGATGGAGAACCAGTCGCTGTCGTCGGGGCAAAGCGTGAGCTGCCGCTTCCACCGCAGCACGTCGCCGGCGTCGGCCGCGGGCTCCGCCGGGGCGCCGGCCTGCTGCGGCGGCGCCTCGGCGGCCACCTCGATGACCGCGGGCGCCTCGGGCGAATTGTTGGGCTCGAACTCGTCATCGCGGCGCGAGCACGGCGGGTCCACGCGCAGCAGCGCCACCTCGAGGTTGCGCAGCACGTCCTGGTCGTCAGGGTGGACCAGCAGCGCCTTCTCCAGATGCTCCACCGCGCGCTTCCACTTGGGCAGCGCCAGCTCGGCCGGGTCCTGGGGCTTGGTCTCCTCGCCGGCCGCGTCGTCCGGCGGCTCCTGGGCCGCCGCCTTCGCCGCCGCCTCGTCGGGCGCGGCCTTGCCGTGCTCGATGGCCATCCCCCACGCCGCGTACGCCGCGCCCAGCGCCGCGTACACCCGAAAGCGCATCTCGGGCGCCCGCGTGTCCAGCGCCCGCAGCAGCATCTGCGTGGCCTCGTCGTGGCGCCCGGCGGCGCTCAGGGCGATGCCGCGGTCGTAGCTCAGCTCGGGGCTCTCAGGGATCTCCTCGGCGGCGGCCTCGTAGGCTTTGAGCGCCTCCTCGGTCTTTCCCGCCGCCAGCGCCTCATTTCCGTCGTCCACCCCGCCGTGGGAGGTCCGGAACATGTCGCCGTCACAGCCCGAGATCCCAAAACCAGCAGCTACGATCAGCAAAATTGGCGGGCACATCGAGAGGATCTTCATCGCGCGACTCCCCGGCGCCGGCGCCGGCGCCCAGCCAGTAACGCCTCGAGCAGCAGCAGCACCAGGGCCGGCGCCAGGGCCAACTGGAAGCGGTCGTCACGCAGGTGCTGGAAGGTCGCGTCGTACTCGGCCTTCTCGAGCGCGTCGACCCGCTTCCACAGCCCATCGCCGAGCCCGGTCGAGCCCAGGTGGTAGTACTCGCCGCCCGTGATCTGGGCGATCTCGCGCAGCAGCCCCTCGTTGAGCTCGCTGAAGAGCGGGGTCTTGCCGTCGGCGTCTTTGACCGTGCCGATGGTCTCACCGTCGTCGTTGATGATGGGCACCGGCCGGCCCTGGGCCGTCCCGACGCCGACCGTGTAGACCTGGATGCCGAGCTTCTTCGCCAGCGCCGCGGCCTCTTTGGGGTCGCCCTCGTGGTCGTCGCCGTCGGTGAAGAGGATGATGGCCTTGTGCTTGGAGCCCTCGGGCGCCTTCGCGTCGACCGGCGTGTCCGCTCGAGCGGCGTCGTCCGTCGAGGCCTCGGCCACGGTGCCCTCGAGGCGCTCGGGCGGGATCAGGGTGCGGATCCCCTCGATGAGCGCGCGGCCGATGGCGGTGCCGCCCCGGGGCATGTCCTCGACGCGCAGCTCGGAGAGGTAGGTCTCGACGACCTGAAAGTCGCTCGTGAGCTCGGTCTGCGTGAAGGCGAGGCCGGCGAAGGGGACCAGGGACACCCGCCCGCCGGTGAGGCGATTGAGGAGCTGGTGGATCTCGAGGCGCGCCGCTCCGAGGCGGTCGGGGACGATGTCGGCGACCTTCATGGACTTCGAGGCGTCCAGCACGATGGCGATGTCGATGCCGAGGTTCTTCACCGAGGTCTCGCGCGAGCCGTGCTGCGGGCGCATCAGCGAGACGACCACCAGCGCGGCCGAGCAGAGCACGAGGGTCGCGCGCAGCCAGAAGCGGCCGGCGCCGCGGGCGTCGAGCAGGCCTGGCAGCGGGCCCTCCGCCGCGAGGGCGTCCAGGCGGGAGCGGCGCCAAAACCACAGGCCGATGAAGCCGAAGAGCAAGCCCAAGACGAGCAGACCCCAGATGGCGGCGTCGAGATTTCCCCACTCGAGCGTGTTCATACCAGCGACCTCCAGCGCGTGAAGCGCAGCAGCCACTCACCGGCGAGCAGCAGCAGCGCGGCGAGGGCCAGCGGGATGAAGATGTCGGTGTGGTTGACGTGGACTTGGGTCTTGAAGACGGTGCGCTCGAGGTCTTTGACGTCCGCTTGGAACTTGGCCGCGTCGTAGCTCTCGTAGAACTTGCCGCCGGTGAGGTCGGCGATCTGGCGCAGCAGCTCGGGGTCGGTCGCGAAGGCGCGCTGGGGGCGCTGGTAGATCGGCAGGCCGCGCGTGTCGGTGCGGGGGACGCCGCGGAAGTCGACGGCGGGAAGCCAGGTGCGGTCGGGCGAGCCGACGAGGAATGTGTAGACGCGGACGGCCTCATCGGCGGGCAGCGACGCGATGTGGCGGGCGATGGCGAGGGGGTCGAGGCTGCCGCCCTCGTTTTTGCCGTCGGTGACCAAGACGACGATGCGGCTCTTGGAAGACGAGCGGCGGATGCGGTTATAGGCGCGGCCCAGGGCGTCGCCGATGGCCGTGCCGGCGCCGCTGACCGTGCAGCCGTTGAGGCATTGGCCGGTCTGGCGGTCTTGAAAGCCCGAGTCGAGCACCAGGCCGCGGAGCGTCCGGACCAAGCGCGAGTAGTCCAGGGTCAGCGGGTACTTCAGCCAGGCCTCGGGGCCGAAGATCACGAGGCCGATGCGGTCCTGGCTGCGCGAGAGCACGAACTCTTCCAGGGTCTTCCTGGCGATATCGAAGCGGTTGGCCGGCACCTCGCCGCGTCCGAGGGTGTTCTCGAGCTCCTCTTCGCTCATGTCGACCGCGTTCATCGACGCCGACATGTCCAGCGCCAGCATGATGTCGACGCCCTCGCCGGTGATGACCTGCTGGTCGTTGGTCTGCGGGCGGGCGACGGCGACGATGAGGACGGTGACCGTGGCCACGCGCAGCGCGTCGGGCAGCCACCACAGGCGCGCGGCGAGGCCCACGGGTTGGCCGGCCATGGCGGCGGTGGCGGGCGTCGGGATGCGGCCGAAGCGGGCGCGGCGGACGACGCGCCAGACCAGCAGCGGGACCAGCAGCAGGGCCAGAAAGACCCAGGGTGACTGGAACCAGAGGCCGAAGACGTTCATCGGCGACCTCCGCGGACGACCTCGGTGCCGGCCCAGACGTCGCCGGCCCGGTGTCGCAGCGGGTGGTAGATGAGGGTCAGCGCGGCCACGGGCAGCCCGATGGGCGGGATGAGCAGCAGGGCGTTGCGCAGCAGGCGCGCGCCCAGCGTGGGGCTGGGCTGGCCCTTGGCGCGCGAGACCACGCGGAGGCCGCTGAGCGCCTTGCCGGGGCTGCCGGGGCCGAAGGCGTCGCGCAGCCAGAGGACCAGGCCGGAGGCGAGGGCGCCGGTCCAGGCGAAGTCGACGCTGTGGTAGGCCCAGAGGCCGCCGACCACCAGCACGCCCACGGCCCCGGCCAGGGCGACGTCGACCAGCGCCGCGCGGACGCGCTCGGCGGCGGTGGCGGGCTCGAACACCGCGATCTGCTCGATGAGATCAGGCTTTTTGGGCTCGGGTGCGACCCAGGTGCCGATGACGACCTGGCGGACGCGGGCGATGAGGGCGCGGGCCTCGTCGTCGCCGGGCTCGATGCGGGCGAACTTCACGAGGTCGGCGTCCTCGAGGACCGCGTGGACCTCCTGGCGGTAGGTCATGTCCGTGAGGCCGTCGGTGAGTGCCGCCAGCAGCTCGCGGGTCGTCGCCTCCAGGGCGTCGAATTCGTAGCGCCCGCCGAGGTATTCGCGCAGCACGTCGACGATGCGGGTGTAGCGTTCGACGGGGTCGAGGTCGGCGGTGTCGAGCCACGCGAGCTTCTCGAGGGCGACCTCGTTGGCCGGGCGCGGGGGCGGTGGCGGAATCGCGGCGCGCAGGCGATTGCGCATGATGCGCAGGACCAGCAGCGTGATGAGGGTCGCGAGGGCGGCGGCGCCCAGCACCGTCAGGGTCCAGATGAGCGCCCAGTTCGTCGTGATGACCGGGACCGGCGGGGGCGCGGCCGCGAGCCGTGGGTCGTCCTCGTTGGTGAGGCGGCCGTCGATGCGGACGCGGAGGCGCGCGGTCTCGACGCTGGCGGAGCTGCCGTCGGGCAGGCGCCAGACCACCTCGATGGGGTCGATGGCTTTGGCGCCCATGCGCAGCGGCAGCACGCGGAAGCGGTGGATCTCGGTCGCGCGGTCGCCTTCGACGGTGCGGACGGGGGCCAGGGGGGCGCCGTCGACGCGGAAGGGCTCGATGGCGGGGTTCGATGGGACGAAGAGGCGGGCGTCGGCGGGGGCTTCGACCCGGATGGCCAGCACGGTCGGGGTGCCCAGCACCAAGCGCGCGCCGGGTGCTAAGGGCACGCCGTCGGGGCCTTCGAAGGTGGCGGTGGCGGTGACGTCGGCGGGGCTCGGGGCGGGCGCGGGTGCAGCGGCAGGCGCGGGTGCAGCGGCAGGCGCGGGTGCAGCGGCAGGCTCGCCGCTCTGCGCCGCCGCCGCGCCGGCCAACGCCAGCAGAAGAGCGCAACAAGCACCCGCTCGCGCCAGCGCCCTCACGTGCGCCTCGCCCGCAGCTTGAAGAACTGTACCAGCGCCTGCTCGTAGCTGCCGCCGGTCTCGACACTGATCGCGTCCAGCTTCGAGCGCCGGAAGGTCTGCAGCAACTGCTTGAGCCGCGCCTCGTTGTTCTCGCGATACGTCTCGCGCACGCGCCGGCTCGACGTGTCCAGCCAGAGCTCCTCGCCGGTCTCCAGGTCTTTGAATGGCGCCAGCCCGATCTTCGGCAGCTCGGCCTCCATCGGGTCGCGGATGACGATCGGCACCACGTCGTGTCGCCGCGCGACGATGCGCAGGGGCTGCACGAAGCTGTCGGTGGGCGCCTGAAAATCGCTGATGAGGAACGCCACGCTGCGCCGGCGGCTGATGCGCGACAGGTACTCCAGCGGCACCTTCAGGTCGGTGTTCGGGTTGGCCGTCCGCGGCGACAGGATCTCGGCCAGCAGCCGCAGCACATGCTTTCGGCCCTTCTTGGGCGGCACGAAGCGCTCGATCTTGTCGGAGAAGAGCACCAACCCGATGCGGTCGTTGTTCTTCACCGCCGAAAACGCCAAGAGCCCCGTCAACATGGCCGCGACGGTCTGCTTGAGCTCCTTGTGCGAGCCGAAGCGCAGCGACGCCGACACGTCCACCATCAGCATGATCGTCAGCTCGCGCTCTTCGACGAATCGCTTGATGTAGACGTCGTTGGCGCGCGCCGAGACGTTCCAGTCGATGAAGCGGACCTCATCGCCCGGCTGGTAGAGCCGCACCTCGTCGAAGCTCATCCCCCGGCCCTTGAAGACCGAGTGGTACTGCCCGGCGAGCTGGTCGGAGGCCTTCTTGCTGGTCACGATCTCGATCTTTCGGATCGTGCGCAGCATCTCCCGGCTCAGCGGCACGTGCTCTTGTGCGCTGCTGTCGCTCATGGTGCGTCTCCTCGGCTGCCCTCGTGCTCGCTCAGGGGACCTCGACGAGCTCGAAGAGCCGCTTGACGATGTCTTCCGAGCTCAACTCTTCAGCCTCGGCTTCGTAGGTCGGGATGACGCGGTGGCGCAGCACGTCCAGGCCCACGGACTTGACGTCCTCGGGGATGACGTAGCCGCGGTGCTTCAAAAACGCGTGGGCGCGGGCGGCGCGCACCAAGAAGATGCTGGCGCGCGGCGACGCACCGTACTCGATGAGATCGGCGAGCTGGGACGCGCCGACCGAGGCCGGCTCGCGCGTGGCGAAGACCAGATCGACGATGTACTGCTTGATGCGATCGTCGAGGTACACCTGATCGACGACCTCGCGGGCGCGCAGCAGCTCCGACTTGTCGACGATCTTCTCGGCCTTGGGCAGCGGCCCGCCGGTCATCAGGTCGATGATCTTCCGCTCCTCTTCGCGGCTGGGGTAGCCGACCTTCACCATGAGCATGAAGCGGTCGACCTGCGCCTCGGGCAGGGGGTAGGTGCCCTCCTGCTCGATGGGGTTCTGGGTCGCCATGACCATGAAGGGATCGTCGAGCGGGTAGCTGGTCTCGCCGATGGTGACCTGCTTTTCCTGCATCGCCTCGAGCAGCGCCGACTGCACCTTGGCGGGGGCGCGGTTGATCTCGTCGGCCAGCACCAGGTTGGCGAAGATCGGGCCCTTGTTGG
>CAZNZH010000142.1:0-9969 GCA_964577445.1 uncultured Myxococcales bacterium | reverse complement strand
CCCGCTCTCCACGACGCCGCCCTCGCCCCCGCCCGCCGCGGCCAGGTCACCGAGGCTGAGCTCTTCGCCGAAATCGACGCCCTCACCCAGCGCTTCGACGACGCTCGCCCCGACGCCGAGCCCCTCGAGCGCCTCGCCCACGGCTACTTCAAGACCTACCTGGGCGATCAGGTCCTCACCAAGGTCGACCGCGCGTCCATGGCCCACGCCCTGGAAGCCCGCGCGCCCTTTTTGGACCAGCGCGTCCAAGAGACGGCCGCCCGCATCCCCGTCCGCTTCAAGCTGCGCGGCACCGAGACCAAGCGCGTGCTGCGTCACGCCCTGGCCAACCGCCTGCCCGCCGACATCCTCGCCCGCCCCAAGCGAGGCTTCGGCATCCCCGTCGCCGCCTGGCTGCGCGGCCCGCTTCAGCCCTGGCTGCGCAGCGTGCTGGACCCCGAAAAGGTCGCCCGCGGCGGCCTCTTGGACCCCGCCTTCACCACCCGGCTGGTCGACGAGCACGCCTCGGGCGCGGCCAACCACCAAAAGCTGCTGTGGAACGTCCTGGCCCTCGAGCTGTGGCGCGGCGGCACCTGGGGGCCCGGATGAGCTACACCGCCGGCGTCGATCTCGGCGCCACCCGCATCAAGGCCGGGATCGTAGACGCCGGCGGGCGGATCTGCGCCCGCGCCGTCGAGCCGGTCGGCCCCGACAGGTCCGGCCCCGCCATGGTCCGGCGCCTGGCAGAGCTGATCTCGGGCTTGTCTTTGACCAGCGGCCTGCCGGTCACCGCCGTCGATCTCGCGGCCGCCGGCGTGCTGGACCGCGCCCGCGGCGTCATCTGCGAGAGCCCCAACTTCCCCGCCTGGCGAGACCTCGCCTTGGGCCGCGAGCTGTCAGGCGCCACCTCGCTAAAAGTGAGCCTCGACAACGACGCCAACGCCGTGATCTTCGGCGAAGCCACCGCCGGCGCCGGCCGCGGCACCCGGTCGCTGGCCGGCTTCACGCTGGGCACCGGCGTCGGTGGTGCCGTCGTGCTGGACGGGGCGCTGTGGCGCGGCAGCCGCGGCATGGCCGGCGAGCTGGGTCACATCACCGTGGTCCCGGACGGGCGGCCCTGCGGCTGCGGAAACCGAGGCTGCCTCGAGCAGTACGCCGGCGCGGTGGGCCTGCGCCAAGGCCTGCGCGACGCGGGCGGCGAGCTGGCGCGGCTCGCCGGCGCCGACGACGCGCCCGAGCGGATGGGTGAGCTCGCCCGCGCGGGCGACCCCCGGGTCCTGGCGATCTTCGAGCGCATGGGCGACTGCCTGGGCCAAGCGACGGCCGCCGTGGTCCACGCCCTCGACGTGCAGCTCATCATCTTGACCGGCGGGCTCTCGGCGACCGCCGACCTCTTCATGCCCGCGCTGGTGGCGACTTTCCACGCCCGCACCTTCCGCAGCATGTCCGCGGGCGTGCGCGTCGTCTTGGGCACCCTGGGCGAGGACGCCGGGGTCATCGGCGCCGCCCTCGGTTGCGGAAGCCCCTAGCAAAGCGGTAGTTTCCGGCCGTGAGCGGACTGTCGGGATGTGGTTTCCGGCCGCGAGCGGACCGTCAGGATAAGGGTGCTGTGATGATGAAGGGTGCTTTCGGCAACGTGGTCGAGGCCGTGGGGCGCACGCCCATCGTGCGCATCAACCGGCTGGCCTCCCACGTGCCGGCCACGATCTACGCCAAGCTGGAGTTCTTGAACCCCGGCGGCAGCGTCAAGGACCGGCCGGCGATTCAGATGGTCGACGACGCCGAGGCCGAGGGGCTCTTGCGCCCGGGCGGCACCATCGTCGAGGCCACCAGCGGCAACACCGGCATGGGCCTCGCCATGGTCGCGGCCATTCGCGGCTACAAGACCATCTTCGTCATGCCCGACAAGATGAGCGAGGAGAAGATGGCCGCGCTCCGGGCCGTCGGCGCTCGTGTCGTGGTCTGCCCCACCGCGGTCGACGCCGACGACCCGCGCAGCTACTACCGCGTCGCCCGGCGCCTGGCCGAAGAGACCCCAGGCGCCATCTTGGCGAATCAGTACCACAACCCGTCCAACCCCAAGGCCCACGAGCTGTCGACCGGGCCCGAGATCTGGGAGCAGACCGGCGGCGAGGTGGACGCGGTGGTCGTCGCCATGGGCACCGGCGGGACCATCACCGGGCTCGGCCGCTACCTGCGCGCGCAGAAGCCCAGCGTGAAGATGATCGGCGTCGATCCGGTCGGCAGCATCTACTACGACTACTTCCGCACCGGGCGGCTGACCCGCGCCCACGCCTACCGCGTCGAGGGCTTCGGCGAGGATTTCCTGCCCGGCACCATGGACTTCTCGGTGGTCGACGAGGTCATCCGCGTCACCGACAAGGAGTGCTTCTCCTGGACGCGCCGCATGGTGCGCGAGGAAGGGATCTTCGGCGGCGGCTCGTCCGGCGGTGCATTGTGCGCGGCGGTCCGCTACGCCGAGCGCACCCAGCGCGCCGAGAACATCCTGGTCATCGTCCCCGACGCGGCCTCCCGCTACCTGTCGAAGATCTTCAACGACACCTGGATGGAGGAGGGCGGCTACCTGGACCCGAACCTCGGCGAGGAGACGGTCGCGGACCTGCTGGCCCGGCAGTCGAGCCGCCTCGAAAAAGCAGCGCCCGGCGACAGCTTCGGCAAGGTCATCGCCCAGATGAAGGAGCGCGGCATCAGCCAGCTCCCCGTCATCGGCGACGACGGGCGCGTCCAGGGCCTCATCTCGGAGAGCGATCTCCTGATGGCGCTGCTGGAAAAGCAGGCCACCCGCGACACCCCCATCGACGCCTGGCTCGACAACGGATTCGCCCTGGTCGAGGTCCACAACCGCACCAGCTTGCTCTCGCAGCTCTTCGCCCAGCGCAAGGTGGTGGTGGTCGAGGACGGCGGCCGCGTGGTCGGCATCCTCACGAACATCGACTTCATCGACTGGATCTCCAGCCGACTGGCCCGCTGAGACGACACCATGTCCGAAGCCCCGCACATCGCGTCGATCTACGTCGTCTCGGATGCCACCGCGGAGACCGCCGAGCGCACCGTCCGCGCCGCGCTCATCCAGTTCCGCGGGGTCGACCCGGACATCCGCGTCTTCTCGCTGGTGCGCACCGACGAGCGGCTGGACGAAATTCTACGCAGCGCAGCAAAAGCGGAGGCGCTGGTCCTGTATACCATCGTGCATCCTGGACAGCGCGACCTGTTGCGACGCCGTGCCGATGAGCTGAACTTGATGACGGTGGATCTCATCGGCCAGCTCATGTCGCAGCTCGGCTCGTTTTTCGGGCGCCTGCCCGCCGGCCGCCCCGGCATCCCGCGGCTCACCGACGACTATTTCCGCCGCATCGAGGCGGTCGAGTTCGCGGTGAAGCACGACGACGGCCAGTCCGTGCGCCAACTGCATGAGGCCGATCTGGTCTTGGTCGGCATCTCGCGCACCAGCAAGACGCCGCTGTCGACCTATCTGGCCCAGCGCGGTTGGAAGGTCGCCAACGTCCCGCTGGTGCTGGGCCTGCCGCTGCCCAAAGACCTCGACCGCATCCAGCAGCACCACATCTTCGGGCTGACCATCGACGTCGCCAGCCTCATCCGCATCCGGCGCGCGCGGTTGAAGGCGCTGAACATGCCCGTGGACACCGACTACGCGCGCCGCGAGCACATCATCCGCGAGCTGGAATACGGCCGCGAGGTCTTCCGCGCCCACCCGGACTGGCCGGTCATCGACGTCTCACAAAAAGCGATCGAGGAGACCGCGGCCATCATCCTGCACACGATGGACGAGCGTCGACGTGCCAAAGAGAGTGAGAAAGAGGGCGGCTGAATAATGCGCTGCGTCATGGCGTCGCTGGGAAGCGTTTGACACGGCCAGCGCTGTCACTAGGATAGCGCCCTGCCGCTTCGGAGGCTCTCTGGCAGTCAACCCCCCTACGCGCCGCTCATGTGGCCCGGTCAAAGCCGTCCCGCGAGGGCGGGTCCGACCGAGCCAAGGCGCCCGTAGGTTCTCTCTCCCCCAGTTTCCCAAAGGACACATCTATGCGTAACTTCACGCGATTCATGCTATCCGTCACCGCGGGCGCCCTCATGGCGTCGCCGCTCGTCGCCTGCGACGACGCCCTGGACACCCCCGACACCATCATCACGCCCGACACCACCGCGGACACGACGCCGGACGTGATCGTGACCAAGACCTACGGCGCGGTCTACATCCAGGATCTGTGGGACAACAAGGCCACCAACTGCGGCAGCACGACCGAGGCGCGCATGTCGCCCGGTGCCGACATCGACGCGATCGAGCTGCTCAATGGCAACACGATCCTCGGTAACGTGGACACCGTCCGCGGCGTGGTCGACCCCGACGGCGTCTCGAAGTGCGCGAACAATGCGTACACCGACTTCAATGTCGTGAAGGGCGTACCGGACGCTACCAAGAACTTCGACGGGAACTACGTCTCGCTCGAGGGCGGCTGGCTCATCGCTGAGTTCGGCGAAGTCGGCGGACCTGGGAAGGCGCTGGACATCCTGGTGGGCGACACCCTCAAGGTCTATGAACTCGGTAAGTCGAGCCCGATCTACGCCGGTGGAAACGACGCGAGCAAGGACGAGCCGTACGAGGTGTGGCTGGCCACGGACCTCTCGTGCGTCGACCAGGCGAACCCGGAAGCGACCTGCATGTTTCAGCTCAGCGCGGACGCGGTCGGCGCCTCGACCATCCCGGTCAGCGGCTTCTAAGCGAGCCCCGTCAGGCCCCGGCCTGAGCTCGTGAGATGAAAGGCCCGGCGCTCCCTTGAGGACGCCGGGCCTTTTGCGTTCTCGAGCCCCACGCCCTTTCGACCGTCTGACGAGGGGCGGTCGGGCCCATCTCGAGGGGTGGACGGGGGCTCATGAGTAACCACAAAGACGCGGAGGCACGGAGGGACCGGCGCGCGGGGTTCGATGAGCGCGCTCCTCCGTGTCTCAGCGCCTCCGTGGCAACACCGCCCTGCCAAGAGAGCCTCCGCCCCCTCAAGGCGAGCGCAGATGACCCCGCCGGCTCAGCGACGCCCGTTTCAATTTGGGCCGCCACCGCTTTACACTGATACGGCCCCGCCGGGGCTCCGTCTCGTCTTGGCTGGCACGCCTCGAGTGGGGAGAGATCGATGAAGCGCTTCAAGATTTGGGCGGCGTTGAGCTTGGTCGCGGTCGTGGCGGCGCCGGTCGCGCGGGCGGCCGACAAGAAGCCCGAGCGCGCCGAGACGCCGGCTGAGGCCTTGCAGAAGGTCCAGGACGCCAAGCGAAAGCCTGTGATTTTGGGCGGCTTTGACGGCGGGCTCTTCGAGGTGGACTCGCCCGAGGATGATCTGGTCGAGCCGGTGCCCATCGGGACCCGCGAGGACTTCGAGCGCCGCGGCTACGAGGTCGTCGAGGACGGCAAGGTCGAGATGATCGTCGACCCCGCGGGCCAGATCTACGTCGACCGCCGCTACCAGGGCGTCATCCCCGGCGTCCGCAGCTCGGTCAACGACCGCCGCGACGCGCGCCTGGGCAACAAAGACGTCGTGCTCTGGTCGGGCTTTCAGCCGATGGCGGCCGTCAGCCGGGTCTTCTGGGTGATGTCCAACGCCTCGCCGCGCTTCGAGGTGACGCGGCTCGGCCCGACCAAGATCGAGGTCTTCTTCCCCGGCGCTCGGGTGCTCCATCGCAACGAGATCCGCCCGATGTACACCCAGCACTTCGCCACCCCCATCGAGCTCATCGAAGGCTTCCGTATGCGCGGCGGCATCCGGTACATCATCGACCTCAAGCGCCCGGCCAACTACCTGTACCGCTTCGAGGCGCCCTTTCTGTACCTGGACTTCGAGACCGACGCGTCCTGAGCCCCGTCCCCGTTCGCGGGGGGGTGACGGCGTTGTGAATTGGCCACGGAGGCAGGGGGCTTATGCGGCGTGGCTTGGCGCGGGCTCGGCGCCGCGGCGTAGGAGCTCGGAGGCGTGCTCGCGGGTGCGGCGGGTGATCTCGAGGCCGCCGATCATGCGGGCGATCTCTTCGGCGCGGGCTTTGGCGTCCAGGGTCTCGACCCGGGTCGTCGTGCGCTTGCCGTCGGTCAGCTTGTCGACGCGCAGGTGGTGGTTGGCGTGGGCGGCGATCTGGGCCAGGTGGGTGATGACCACGACCTGCCGGCTCTGGCTGATGCGCTTGAGCGCCAAGGCGATGACCTCGGCCACTGCGCCGCCGACGCCGGTGTCCACCTCGTCGAAGACCGCGCACTGCACGTCGTCGACTGAGCCCAAGATGGTCTTGAGCGCCAAGAGCACGCGGGACAGCTCGCCGCCGGACGCTACTTTTGCCAAGGATTTCTCTGACTCTCCGACGTTCGGCGCGATGAGGATCTCGCCCGTGTCCAGGCCTTGGGGCGACAGGGTCTCGCGCCGCTGTAGCCGAAAGCGCACCCGGGCGCCTGGCATGGCCAGGGCGTCGAGCTGCTCGGCCACCAGCACCTCCAGCGCCGTCGCGGCCTCGTGGCGGGCGCGGGACAGCGCCGCGGCGCGCTCGAGGGCGACCGCGGTGAGGCGCTCGACGGCGGCGTCGGCTTCGCGCACGGACTCCTCGAGGGACTCGAAGCCTCGGGCCTCCTCGGTCAGGGACTCGGCGAGGGCCATCAGCGCCTCCACGTCCATGCCGTGCTTGCGCTTGAGGCGCTTGAGCGCGTCCAGGCGCTCCTCGACCTTCTCCAGGCGGCGGGGATCGATCTCGACCCCGTCGGAGTAGCGCCGCATCTCGTAGGCCAGGTCGTCCAGCTCGATGCGGGCGGACTCCAGGCGCTCCAGCATCGGCGCCAGCGCCGGATCCACGTCCGCGAGGCGGTCCAGGGAGCGGATGGCCAACAAGAGCTGCGCAGCCACCGCGGTCTCGCGGCCGCTGAGCAGCGACTCGACCTGCCGCGCGCCGCTCATCAGGCCCTCGGCGTGGGCGAGGCGGGCGCGCTCGGCGTCCAGGGCCTCGTCCTCGCCCGGGCGCGGCGAGACCTTGTCGATCTCGGCGAGCTGAAAGCGCACGTAGTCCTCACGCTGTAAGCGCGCCTGCTCGCGCTCGCGCAGGGCGTCGCGCTCGCGCCGGGCGGTGGCCAGCGAGGCGAACGCCCCGTCGAAGCCGTGGCGCGCGAGCCCGTGGTCGCCGAAGCGATCGAGGATGTCGAGGTGGCTGGCGGCGTCCAATAGCGCGGTGTGCTCGTGCTGACTCGAGATGTCGACCAGGCCCGAGGTCACCTGCCGGAGCGTGCCGACGCTGACCAGCACGCCGTTGATGTAGACGCGGCCGCGGCCGCCCGCCGGCACGATGCGCCGCACGACCAGATCCAGGGTCCCGTCCTCGCCGTCGCCGGGAGCGACCGCCTCGATCTCGCGCAGCCTCGCCGCCGCGGGGCCGTCGGCGGGCACCCGAAACTGGGCGGAGACCTCGGCGTGGGTGGCCCCGTGCCGCACGGCGTCCGCGCGCGCCCGGTCGCCCAAGACCAGCTCGAGCGCGCCGATGATGATGGACTTGCCCGCGCCGCTCTCGCCGGTCAGGGCGTTGAGCCCGTCGACGAAATCGACCGCGGCGTCCTCGATAATCGCGAGATCTTTGATGGCCAGATGAAGCAGCACGGGGCCTCCATCGCGTGGTGTACGGCGGGGTCTCTGCTCGCATGAGCAGCACTGAATGTGCGTACAGTGGCACGGGCGCGCGCGGCTGTAAAGAAGGGTTCACCCCGCGTGCTGTGTGCGCTAGCGCCTGGACCCTGGTGCCGCTATGCTCCTGCCCATGGCTACAGAGAACTATTCCCTCATCGAGATCGACGAACTGCACGAGGCCATCCGCTTGAAGCGGGACCTCGAGCGCAACGCGGGCGCGGTGGCCAAGGGCTTCACCGCCGAGCAGATCCGCGATCTCGATCGCTACATCGACCTGCTCTCCAATTTCGGCAACGGCATCCCCGACACGCTCGAGATCGGCGGGGCGGAAGACGGCGGGCAGGCGCACACGCTGCTGACCGTGTACTGGGAGAGCGGCTCGGATCTGTGGCGTGCGGTGAACAGAAACCTGAACAAAGACGGGGTGTTCTTGCAGACTGGGCAGATCCCGGGGATGGGGGATGCGGTCTTGCTGGACGTCGTCATCGCCAAGCCGCGCATGCAGTTCCGGGTGCCGGCGAAGGTGATCTGGGTCAACCCGCACGAGCGCTCAGGAAGGCCGATGGGCATGGGCCTGAAGTTTTTGTGGCGCAACGACATCGACCGCAACGCCTTCCGCGGCTTCATGCGGGGCGACCACGACATCCGCGCGCTCGGGGCGTTGAAGTGAGCGGCGCTCACTCGGGCTTCGTGACGACGCCGACGGGACACCGGCTCTTTGAGCGCTGGCACCCGGTCGATCCGGTCGCGCCGGTCCATGCGGCCGGCGCCGCGGGCCCGCGCGGGACCGTCGTGGTGGTGCACGGGTTCGGCGAGCACTCCGGGCGCTACCTGCACGTCTTCGCGGCGCTCAACGCGGGCGGCTTCAACGCGCTGGCCATGGACTACCGCGGCTACGGCCAGGCCAGCGGGCGGCGAGGGTTCATCGAGCGATTTGACGAGTACGTCGACGACGCGGCCTTCGCGGTGAAGCGGGCTCGCGAGCGGGCGCCCGGGGGGCCGCTCTTCATGCTGGGTCACAGCCAGGGCGGGCTCATCGCGGCGGCCTACGCGCTGGACCGGCAGCACGGGTTGAACGGGCTGGTCTTGTCGAGCCCGGGCTTTGGCGTCGCGCTGGCCGTGCCGGCGTGGAAAGCCCTGGCGGCGAAGCTGCTCAGCCGCTTCGTCCCGGGCTTTGGCCTGCCGACGGAGCTTCACGGGGCCGACGTGACGCGGGATCCGGAGGTCGCGGCGGCCTACGACTCCGACCCGCTGATGGTGCGCACGGCGGCGGCGCGGTGGTACGTGGAGTTTCTGGCGGCGCAGACCCGCGTCATGGCTGGGGCGCCGCTGATCACGCTGCCGGCGCTGGTGATGCAGGCCGGCGCCGACAAGGTCGTCTCGGCCGACGCCAGCGAGCGGTTTTGTGAGCGGCTGGGCTCAGCGGACAAGGAGTTCATCCGCTACGAGGGGCTGCACCACGAGATCATGAACGAGCCCGAGCGCGACAAGGTGCTGGGCGACGTCGTCGCGTGGCTGCAAGCGCGAGCAGGCTGAGGGGCCACAGGGGGTGGGTCAAAGCACCGCCCGCGCAGCCTCCCCGGTCGCCTTTTCGTGAGGTGTCGCCTGAGGAATCGGGGGACTCGTCGGGCGGGGGGCCGGCGTCCGGGGCTTGGTCCGGGGTGGCCTCGGGGCCTGGGTCGGCGGGCGGCGGGTTGTCGGCGTAGAGCGCGCGCACGGTCTCGATGTCGTCGGTCGCCAAGGTGCGCTGGGGGCAGTTGCCGGGGAAGGTCAGGCGGTTCATGGTCGCCTCGCTGACGGTGGAGTGGTCGAGGCCCAGGACGTGGCCGAGCTCGTGGGTGGCGACCCCGGGCAGGTCGTAGGTGGTCATGGTCGAGGCGCAGGTGCCGGTGGACCAGGTGTAGTGGGCGCCGTTGAGGTCGAGGTCGACGTCGACGATCTCGCCGGTGGACTTGCGAAAGTGGACGAGGCTGAGGGCGACCTCGTTTTTGCCGAAGCGCCAGTCGGCGGCGTCGAGGGTCCAGTAGACGCAGTTGATGCGGTCGTCGATGACCTCGCCGGGGCAGCCGGCGACGCTGGCGCGGAGGTTGGGGCCGAGGGCGGCCAGGGCGATGTTCCACTGGGCGGTGGCGAAGTCGAAGGCCTCGGCGAGGCCGGCGGTGGTGAGCTCTTCGGGGAGGCGGGGGTCGAGGGTGAGGGCGACCGCGGGCTGGCGCCAGTGGAGGGGGTCGCCGCCGTCGGTGAAGTAGGGCGTGCCGGCGCGGGCGGCGGGGGCGAGGGTGGCGAGGGCGAGGGCGGCGAGGGCGGCAGGGCG
>CAZNZH010000141.1:0-9982 GCA_964577445.1 uncultured Myxococcales bacterium | reverse complement strand
AGCCCTTCGATGGCGCCCTCCCGCCCGACGCCGATGCGCCCGACGGTGACTCGGCCGCCGCACCGGACGAGATCGGCGCCTCCGGTCCCAATTGCACGTCGGTTGCTGACTGCCCGCCGGCCGCCAGTTGTCACGGGGCCGCGGACTGCGACGGTGCGAGCGGCACCTGCGTCTACCCGCCGCTGACCGGCACGCCGTGTGAGGACGGGGACATCTGCACGGATCTCGGGACCTGCCAGACCGGGGTGTGCGTGTCGCCAGCGAAGGTCTGCGACGACGGCATCGCTTGCACGGAGGACTCCTGCGACTCGCAGAAGGGGTGCCGGCACGACCTCAGCGGTTGCAATTGCACAAAGGACGGAGACTGCGATGACGGCGACCCGTGCACGGTGGGCGAGTCGTGCAAGTCGCTGTCGTGCGTCGGCGGCGCCGCCGTGGATTGCTCAGGGTTGGACGCCGCCTGCACGGTGGGGCAGTGCGACTCTGCCGACGGAGAGTGCGGGTCCGCGCCGCGGCCTGACGGCGCGCCGTGCGACGACGGCGATCCCTGCACGAGCGGTGACGGCTGCGTCGCCGGGAGCTGCGAAGCCGGCGGCGCGGCGTGTGACGACGGCAACGCCTGCACGGTCGACTCGTGCGACGGCTCGACGGGCGCCTGCTCCAACGTCGCGGTCGCGGACGGCGTCGTGTGCGACGACGGCGACGCCTGCACCATCGGCGACACCTGCAACGCGGGGCAGTGCGCCGCGCTGAAGCGGCTCGACGCGACGATCGCGTGGGAGGCGTCTCTGCATCCGCTTGTTGTCAACTTCGACACTCGTCCCAGCGTCAGCGACACCGGGATCACCACGTTTGTCGTCAATACCGCGTCGTGGCCCACGCTCACGCATACGGGCGGGACCGAGTTGCTCAAGCCCTTCGGAGCTGAGGAGCTCACCCACTGGGCGACCTTCATCGTCCGGCTCGATGCTGCGGGAGCGCTCAAGAGCTACACGGTCATCCGGGCGGAGCAGTCGGTCGACTTCCTCCAGTCCGTGCTCACCCCCTCCGGCGAGGCTTTTGTGGTGATGGAGCACTCCGCCGATGTCTCGTTTTTTGACGGGTGGTTCAGAGTGACCGCCGCGGGCGCCACCGCATCAGCCGCTACCTTGCTGTACTTTGACGCGGACGGCGCGCTGAAGTGGAGCCTGCGCTTTCAACTGCCTGGACTCTACCCGAAGACAGTCTTCTACATCGGCGGCGCGGCGCCTCGGGTAGGAGTGATCGCCAGCCACTTCTCCGAAGCCACGGGGCCAGTAGTCTCTGGACCGACCGCCCCCGCCCTCGCCCCAGCAGCGGACGACGCGTGGTCCCTGTCCGCACTGACTTGGACGCTCGACGGCGAGGCCTCCCTGGCAAAGAACATCGCGTGGTATCAGTCGGGGGGCCCCCCTCGGGTGCGCGCCGTCGGTGACGCAGACCAGAGCTTCGCGGTGACCATCCAGGCGAGAACCGACACGATGCTCGTTGGACTAGGGCCGACCGCGCCAGACCCCGTCGGTGACAACGGGGTAATCGTGGGCCGGTTCACCGCATCGGGGCTCCCCGCGGCATTCGTGACCGCCCGAAGCCCCAGTGTCCCGGTGATGGCGGACCTCGCCTACGCAAGCTCCCAAGGCGTGCTGGCCACCGTTGGCTACAAGGTGTCGATTACGGCCGCTGACGGGATCGGGCCTGAGACCACAGTGATTGGGGAAGCCAGCGAGTATTCGTTGGACGGTAGCTGTCTGTTCAGGATTGGGGCGACGGGCGGATTCGCCTGGCCCCTGAACTGCGCTGTTCCCGCCCATTGGCGGGCGGCGGTGCTGGCGGCTGACGGCCGCGTGACCGCGCTCGGTGACGGTTGGGAGATCGCTTCACCGAAGGGCGGAGAGTTTCGAGTCGCGGACGCCGGGAGCCCAGTCCTGAGCTTTGTTGCAGAAATTACCGCGACAGGCCAAATCGACGGCCTCGCTACGCTCGGTGGATCATCATACTGCGTCAATCTGGCGAGGCGACCGGCGGCCGGCGGATGGAGCGTCGGTTGCTGGGGAGTCGAAAACGGTGACGCCATGACGGCCACATATGAGGTGCGCGATGCCAAGCTCGCGGCTCCGGCGGCCTGCGCGCCCTTAGAGCCCGACAAGTAGTTCGCCACCGCCCCCTACACTGGCCGGGGGGGCAATGATCGATTGGCTCCAGTCCGTGGCGCGTCTCTCGCCGCGGTTGCCGTCTAAAACTTGATGCACTGCTTGAATATGGGCAGGAATGGGATCGGCAATTTGCAGCAGAAGCAAATGCCGTCGCAGACCCCGCAGTCGCACCCCGGCGGCGTCGCCGGCAGACACTTGCCAGAGCTGGTACAGACTCCCAGCACGTTCGCCTCGCACAGACCCGGCTCGTAATCGCACGGCTGATTCGGCGCGACCTGGCACACGCCGCCGCCGCAGATCCCGCCCTTGCAATCGTCGTACTGCGTCTCGCAGCCCGTGTTGTCCGGCGCGTTCCCCACCAGGCACTGCCCGCCCTGACAGCTCGCCGTCTTGCACTTCGCGAGCGGCCCGCCCGGGTCGCAGGTCACGCCGTTCGCCCCCGGCGCCAGCACGCACTGCCCGCCCTGACAGCTCGCCGTGTTGCACGCCGGCGTCCCCCCCGGGTACGTGCAGCCGACCCCGTTCGCCCCGGGCGACAGCAGGCACTGCCCCCCCTGACACGTCGCCGTGTTACACGCCGGCGTCCCCCCCGGATACGCGCAGCCGATGCCGTTGAGCGCGCTCACCGAGCACCCCGACGCCGGGTCGCAGAAGTCCGTCGTGCACGGGTTCCCGTCGTTGCACACCAGCGCCGGCCCGGGCTTGCACACCCCGCCGCTGCACGCATCGCCCGTCGTGCACTGGCTCCCGTCCTCACACGGCGCCGTGTTCAGCGTCGTCAGACACCCCGCCACCGCGTCGCAGCTATCGTCGGTGCACGGGTTTCCGTCGTTGCAGATGAGGTTGTTCAGCCCCGTGCACACCCCGTTGATGCACTTGTCGACCTGCGTACACACCGAGCCGTCATCGCACAGCTTCGTGTTGTCGTTGGTGTTCGCGCAGCTCCCGTCGGCGTTACACGAATCGTTCGTGCACGGGTTGCCGTCGTCGCACAGGTCCTCGTCCGTCGCCCCGTCGCAGTCGTTGTCCAGCTTGTCGCAAAGCTCAGGCGCGCCCTGGTAAATCGTCGGCTGAAGCGGCGCGCAGTCCACGTCGTCGCCCACCCCGTCGTTGTCATCGTCAGGGTCGCACGCGTCGCCCTGCGCGTCCCCGTCGTTATTGGCCTGGTCCGTGTTCGCCGTGAGCGGGCAGTTGTCCGCCGTGTCCGGCACCCCGTCATTGTCGTCGTCCTCGTCGACGCAGTCCGCCTTCGAGTCTCCGTCCGTGTCCAAGAACCCCTCGTCGGTCACGCCGTTACAGTCGTTGTCGAGCCCGTCGCACACCTCCGGCGTCCCCACCACCGGCACGTTATGACACCCCGTCAACGGGTCGCACGAGTCGATCGTGCACGCGTCGTCGTCGTTACACCCCTGCAGGTTCGTCCCCGTGCACACGCCGCCCAGGCACACGTCCGTCGCGCTGCACACGTTGCCGTCATCGCACGCCGCGTTCGGCCCCGGCGTGTGCGCGCACGTCCCGTCGCCGTTACACTTGTCAATCGTGCACGGGTTGCCGTCGTCACACAGGTTCTCGTCGGTCTGCCCGTTACAGTTGTTGTCGATGTTGTCACACACCTCAAGCGCCGTCCCCGACACCGCCTTGTCAAATGGCGCGCAGTCCGCGATGTCGGGCGTCCCGTCGTTGTCGTCGTCGGGGTCGCACGCGTCGCCCGCCCCGTCGCCGTCGTTGTCCGCCTGCCCCACATTCGCGATAAACTGGCAGTTATCCGCCGTGTCCTGAATGCCGTCGTTGTCATCGTCCTCATCGACGCAGTCCGCCTGCCCGTCGCCGTCCGTGTCGGTGAACCCCTCGTCTGTCACGCCGTTACAGTTGTCGTCCACGCCGTTACACTTCTCGGGCGCCGGCACCGCCGCGTCGCACTGCTCGATGCCCCCGGTGCACACCGCCGTCCCCGGACACGTCCCGTGCTCGTTTTTCCGCTCGCAGACCGGCGACGCCAGGTTGTCGGTCACCCCGTCGCAGTCCTCGTCTTTTCCGTTACAGACCTCGGCCGCCGGCACCCTCGCGTTACACTCCGTCAGCCCCTGCGCAGCACACGCGCGGACGCCCGGGCAGCTCCCGAGCTCGTTTTCGACCCGGCACTCCGTCGTCGCCTGCACATCCACCGCCAGCGGCGAGCACGCGCAGGTCCCGCTGTCGGGCACACACTGCACCTCGACGGTCCCGCCGCCTACCGGCACGGGCTTACAGCTATATCCCTCCGGGCACTGCCCGTCCGCCTTGCACCCGGCCCCGCAGAACTTCCCCTCCGGCCCACGGTCCAGGCAGAAGTGCCCGGAATCACCCGGGAATCCGCTGCAATCGCCGGACTTCGCGCACGGGTCACAGAGGTGAACCCAGCGCGGCAAACACAGAAAGACCGGGTCCTGCGCGACCAACTGCCCGCAGGTCCAGCCGTGCGGACACCCGTCGGTACACACGCGCGTACACACCTTCCCCTGAGCGCTCAGCACGCACCAGCCGCTGAAGCACTCGCCGTTCGACACACACGGATGCCCGAACTCGCCGGGCTTCACCGCCGCGTCGCCCCCATCGGAGGCGTCCCCAGGCGTCGTGTCCTCGACCTCCACGTCGGCGAGCCCCGTGGTCTCCGGCGCACCCGAGTCAGCCACCTCCGTGTCGCCCAGCGGCAGCTCAGCCCCACCGATGTCCGCGACAGGGATCTCGGGCGAGTCTACCGTCGACGCCGCGTCGCCAGCCCCGCTGACCTCGGTGCACCCGCCCGCCAAGAGCAGCAGCATCGCACCGCCCAACAACACCAACGCGCGCAGCTTCAACTCGCCCCCCCTGTGAACTTCGCCCCTGAGCCCCGTCGGCGGATGCTACAGCAAACCCCGCGACGATCCCCCATGAAACGGAGCGGATGCGTCGCCGGTTCGTGACCGGGCGGGCCCCCAAGAGCCAGCCGGCCTGGGACGCGGCGGCGTGGGCGCCTAACGCCCCTCGACGTGGCGGTTCCACACCTTGGTCGCGTGCTCCAAAAAACCCCGCGGCGCCTTCTTGAAATCGGGCTTGAACGTCCCGCCCTCGGTCTCGCCGCCGCCGAGGTCCACGCGCGAGTCGCCGCGCAGCGCGTACTTCGCGCCCCCCTCGAGCATCAGCAGCTTCATGCTCATCGGGCTCACGTCGCCCGCGCACCGCGTGACGTACGCGAAGGTCAGCTCGCCCTTGTCGTTGCCGTCGAGGTTCGTCAGCCCCACCGAGCCGTCGATAAAGCGCGCGGTCATGTCGAGGTTACAGGGCTGCACGGCCTCTTTGACGGCGCGGACCTTGGTGAACCTGCCGTCGCGCACGTGGAAGGTCGTGACATAGAGGACCTTGCTGTACCAGGTCTCGCCGTCGCGCACGCCCTCTTTGGCCGTGCTCGCGAAGACCGCGACGTGCCCGCCGTCGCCCTCGTTCCACGACACGACGCGCTCGACCGTGCCCTCGTCCTTGCCCGTGCCGGTCACGTCTCTCAGCGTCAGCCCCGCCGGCAGCACGCCGGGCGACGCGCTCGTGAAGGTGGCGGGGATGTCGTCGGCCAAGGCCGGCGTCGTGACGAGGACGGACGCGAGGATCAGCGCTCCGACAAGGCGAATCAGCTTCATGGGGACTCCGAGTGACGAGAGGTCCACCGCCCTCGGCGGCGCCGGGCCGGTGGGTTCCAACCCGCAGCATGTGTAGCTGACCCGCGGCCGCGCGTCGACCTCTCCTGGCGGGCCGGCGCGGGCGACCCCGCACCGCGCCGCAACAAGCACGGCTCGTTTGTGCGCGTATCGGCGTGCTGGCGCCCGCCCACTCTGCTACCCTCCTTGGAATGTCACCCACGCCGCTCCTCCCCCATCACGCGTCGGCCGCCGCCGCCCAGCCCCATGGCTGACCACCGGCAGCGCGCCCGCCTCACCGCCGCCGCCAGCGTGGTCGGCGCGATCGCGTTGGCGATGTTCAGCGCCATCCACGTCGCCCTCGGCATCCCCTCGATGGCGGTCGCCCTGGGCGTCGCCGCGGGCATGGCGGCCTTGGGACCGATCGTGCTGCGCCGCAGCGGCTCGGTCGCCCTCGCGAGCGGCTGGGGGATCGCCTGGACCTTCGCCGCCATCGCCTACGTGACCTGGGTGGGCGGCGGCCTGCTCTCCCCCGCGCTGCAGTTCCTCTCCGTCCTCGTGCTGGCCGCGGTGCTGCTGGCCGGCGGCCGCGCCGGCGCGTTTTGGGCCGGCTGCGGCGTCTTGTGGGTCTTCACGCTCTACGTCTACGAGGCCGCCGGTGGCGTGCTGCCCGCGCGGGTCAGCTCAGCCCACATCGCGTTCATGTGGGTGCCGACCACCGTGGGCATCCTGCTGGTCACCCTGGCGATGGCCGCGCTCTATGCCTACTACGAGCGCCGCGCCCTTGACGCGCTGGAGCGCACCAACGAAGAGCTCGCCCGCGCGCGCGAGCTCGCCGAGGCCGGCCTGCGCGCCCGCACCTCGTTCGTGGCCCACATGAGCCACGAGATCCGCACGCCGATGAACGCGATCATCGGTCTCACCGACCTGATGCTGATCGAAGACGCGACGCCAGCCCAGCGCGCCAACCTCGCCAAGATCCGCGACAGCGGCGAGCATCTGCTGGCGGTCATCAACGACATCCTCGACTTCTCGAAGACCGAGGCCAGCCGAGTCGAGCTGGACCCGCGGCGCTTCGACCTCGAGGCCTGCGTGCGCTCATCCGTGCAGATGCTGGAGCTGAGCGCGGCGAACAAGGGCGTGAGCCTGCGCGCGGATCTCCCCGCTGAGACGCCGCGCCATGTGGTCGGCGACGAGGGGCGGCTGCGGCAGGTGCTGGTCAACCTCGTCAGCAACGCCGTGAAGTTCACCGACGTCGGCGAGGTGGTCGTCGGGGTGCTGGCCCGGGCGCTGCCGGACGAGCGGGTCGAGCTGGTGCTCTCGGTGGCGGACACCGGCATCGGCATCCCCGCGGACCAGCGCCAGCGCCTCTTTGAGCCCTTCAGCCAGGGCGACGCGTCGACCACGCGCCGCTTCGGCGGCACCGGGCTGGGGCTGGTCATCTCGCGGCGCCTCTGCGAGGCCATGGGCGGGTCGCTGACGGTGCAGAGCGAGGTCGGCCAGGGCTCGACCTTCATCGTCCGGCTGCCGGTGGAGTTGGCGACGGCGCCCGACCCCATCGCCCCGCCCGCGCCAGCCGCCATCGCCCCGCCAGCGCCCGACACCATCTCGGTAGCCACGCCGTCCGATCGCGCCCGCGAATCCCGAGTGGACGGCGACGCAGCCACGTCGCCTCTCCGCATCTTGCTGGTCGAAGACAACGCCCTAAACCGAGACATCGCGGTCCAAATCATCGGGGTCCTCGGCTACCGCGCCGACGTCGCCGGGGACGGCCTACAGGCCCTCGCCGCCCTCGAGCGAAAGCGCTACGACGTCGTGCTCATGGACGTCCAGATGCCCAACATGGACGGCCTCACCGCGGCCCGCCACATCCACCAGCGCTGGCCCGGCGACGGCCGCCCCAAGATCATCGCCATGACCGCAAGCGCCCAAGCCGAAGACCGCGCCGCCTGCCTCGAGGCCGGCATGGACGACTACCTCTCCAAACCCTTCCGCTTCGAAGACCTCCGAGCCCACCTCGCCGCCTGCGTCAAATTAGGCGTCTGACGCCCAGACTACACATTTTTTCTGTCACGAAAGTGCGTAGCCTGGGCGACAGACGCCCGCGCCGTCCGGTTTGCCGAACCTTCTCACCGGAGCGCCCGACCATGACCCAGCTCCTGCTGACCCATGAACCCGCGATCCGGCTCGGCGTCTTTGCCGGCGTCTTCGTCGTGATGGCGCTGTGGGAGGTGTTGGCGCCGAGGCGGCGGCAGACGATTGGCCGCTTGCGGCGCTGGCCGGCCAACCTCGGGGTCGTGGTGATCGACAGCCTGCTGGTGCGGCTGCTCTCCCCTGCGGCGGCGGTGGGGGTGGCGCTGTTGGCCGGCGCCCGCGGCTGGGGGCTGTTCAATGTGCTGGTCGCGCCCGGCTGGTTTTCGCTGGTCGCGTCGCTGCTGCTGCTCGACCTGGCCATATACCTGCAACACGTGATGCTGCATGCCGTGCCGCTGTTGTGGCGGCTGCACAGGATGCACCACAGCGACCTCGAGTTCGACCTGACCACCGGCGCGCGCTTTCATCCGCTGGAGATCCTGCTCTCGCTGGCGATCAAGCTCGGTGTCATCGTCGCGCTGGGCCCGCCCGCCATAGCGGTGCTGCTGTTCGAGGTGCTCTTGAACGCCACGTCCATGTTCAACCATGGCAACGTGCGCCTACCCTCGCGGCTTGATGCGATGCTGCGCTGGGTTGTGGTCACGCCGGACATGCATCGCGTGCATCACTCCTGGCATCGGGACGAGACCGACTCCAACTACGGCTTCAATTTACCCTGGTGGGATCGGCTCTTCGGCACCTATCACGCCCAACCGCGGGACGGCCACGTCGGCATGACCATCGGCCTCACCCAGTTCCGCGACCCGCGCGAGCTGCGCCTGGACCGCATGCTGTGGCAACCGCTGCGCAGAGGGGACGACGAGGCCTCGGATACCCTCACCTGAACCGTGAGAGATAGAGACGCGGGACTGGCCCAGTAAAAACACGTCATTGGGTCTCGCCAAAATACTGCTCGAGCCGGTGCTTCCAGTCCGGCGAGTTGATGCGCGCCAGTATCGAGGTGTCGATCGCCTCGCGCAGCGGGCTCGCCGTGGGCAGGGCGAAGGCATAATCCTGGCGTTCCAGAGTGAAGGGCAGCACGCGCAGCCGGCCCTTGTAGTGTTGCCGAATGCTCCAGGCCAACAGCGGGACATCATACACCACGGCGTCGTGGCGGCCGGCGGCCAGATCAGCCAAGGCGGCGTCCAGCGAGGCGGCTTGTGCGTACGAGGTGCGATTGCGTTCCAACCATTTGCCACTGGTCGATCCGGAGAGGCTCGCCACGCTGATTCTGCCCAGATCGTCCGGGCTGGTGATCTCGCTGTGCAGCTTGCCGACCGTCAGCGCGCTGGTGATCGAAGCCGTGAAGAACGACACCACTATCAGCGCCGTGAGCATCCACACCATGCCCAGGATCCGGCCGGGAACGCTGCGCGGCGCGGTGTCGCCATAGCCGACCGTGGTCATGGTCACCATGGCCCACCAGAAGCCCGAGAAGATGCCGTGCGCCCGGGTGCCGCCAAACTCGTCTGGATTGCGGCGGCGCTCGAGCGCCCACACGAGGACGCCCACGATGAGCAGCAACGTCACCAGCAGCCCGATGACGCTCAGGAACTCCGGCGAGACCAGGGCCTGCACCACCGCGAACCAGCCCGAGCCACCCTCCTTGCGCACCGCCACGCCCAGCCCCGAGCTGGTCATCGGGTGCGCAAAGTCCAAGGTCTTTTCACGCTCTGCGGTCGCGGTGATGGCGCCGAGCCCGACGTCGACCTCGCTGTCCCGTACGGCGTTCAATAGCCCCGGGAGATCGTACTCGCGATACGTGTATGTCCAGCCGCTGTCAGCCGCGGCTTCCCGCCACAGATCGATGGCGAGGCCCTTATAACCCTCACCATCAGCGATCACGAACGGCGGCGCCACCTTGACGCCCACGACGAGCGCCTTGCCTGCCGGCGCCAGCCCCGGTGAGGCCGCGGCGGGCGCCTGTGCGTCGACCTGGCCGCTCGCCATCAGCGCGCAAACTCCGACCGCGATGCTTGCCAGAAGTCGCATGGTGTACCCCTCCATCCATGAACAGGCGTCTGACGCCCA
>CAZNZH010000140.1:0-9984 GCA_964577445.1 uncultured Myxococcales bacterium | reverse complement strand
TGAAGGCGCGCCAGGGGGCTCTCGCGCGCCAACGCGACCACCGCGTGTTCGGCGAGCTGGCGGCCCAGCCCTCCCCCGCGCACGCTCGGCGCCGTGGTCGCCGCGATGAGCTGCCAGACGGCGGGCTGGTTCGACGGCGCGAGCGGCGGCGCGAGGCCCTCGAGCAGATCGTCGAAGCGCACGATGGGGGCGGTGACGCCGACGGCCACGATGGCCCCGAGCAGCCGGGCTGGGTCCGCGGCCGGCGAGGTGCCGAAGACCCGAACCGGCCAAGGCCCGCCTCGCTGAATCAACGACAACCAGCGCGTCATCCCCCGGGCGCGCCAAGGCTCGTGGAGGTCGCAAAACGCCGAGGCGAGCCGGCCGCCGGGCTCCAGCTCGGCCAGATCCAGCGCCCGGCAGGCGTGGGAGGCCACCGGCGCGCTACCGCATCAGCGAGAGCGGCCGCACATGCAGACCGCGAGCGCGCGTGAGGTGGTCGAAGCCCAGCGGCGAGAGCGTCACACCCTTGCCGCTGTCGCCGAACCCGGTCCACGGCAGCGACGGGTCCACGTAGTCGCAGCGGTTGACGAAGACCGTGCCGGCGCGCACCTGCCGGGCCAGCGCGCCGCCCTCGTGGTGGTCGGCGGTCCAGATGGACGCGGTGAGGCCGTAGATCGTGTCGTTCATCAGCCGAACGGCCTCGGCGTCGTCGGCGACGGGCGTGATGCCGATGATGGGGCCGAAGCTCTCCTCGGTCATCAGCGCCATGCTGTGATCCGCGTCGGCGAGCACGGTCGCCGGGTAGCACCACCCGGGACCCGACGGACGCTCGCCGCCCAGCAGCAGCCGCGCCCCCTTCGACCTGGCGTCCGCCACCTGCGCGTCCATGGTGTCCAGCGTCTCCGGCGTCGCCAGCGCCCCGAGCAGCGTGCCGTCCACCGCGGGGTCACCCACCGTCCAGCGGCGCGCCTCGGCCACGTAGGCGTCGACGAAATCGGCGTAGCGCGAGCGATGCACATAGATGCGCTCGACCGCGCAGCAGGACTGACCACCGTTATAGAAGGCGCCCTCGACGAGGTTGGGCACCGCGATGTCCAGGGGCATGTCGGCGCGGACATAGGCGGGGTCTTTGCCGCCGAGCTCGAGGCCCGCGTCGATGAAGCCCGTCTCGCGCTCGGCGACGTGCCGATAGACGGTGCGGCCCGCGGCGGTGGAGCCCGTGAAGAAGACGCCGTCGAGGAGCGGGTGCTGCACCAGGGCCCGGGCGTCGCGGCCGCGGACAGTGACGGCGGTGACCAGGCCATCGGGCGCGCCCGCGGTGCGGAAGGCGGCCTCGAACCAGAGGCCGACCTGGGCGGTCTGGCTGGCGTGCTTGATGACCACCGCGTCGCCGGCCAGCAGCGCCGGGACGACGACGTTGACGGCGATGAGCAGCGGGTAGTTCCAGGCGGCGATGTCGAGGACCACGCCCAGGGGGGCCTTCAGCAGGGTGCGGCGGATGCCGTCGCCTTGGGCGTTGGAGTGCTCGGCGAGGGCGTCGGGGGCCAGGGCGAGCATCATGCGGGCGCGGGTGATCATGGTCCCGACCTCGCCGCGGGCTTCGGCCACGGGCTTGCCCATCTGGCGCGAGATCGAGGCGGCCAGGGCGTCGCGCTCGCGGGAGGCGACCTCGATGAAGCGCTCGACGAGGGCGGAGCGTTCGGCGAGCGAGGTGTTGGCCCACGCGTCGGCGGCGGCGCGGGCGGCGCGGACCTTGGCGTCGACGGCCGCGGGGTCGTCGAGTCGGAGCTCGTACGCGACGCTGCCAGACCAGGGGTTGGTGATCGTGAGCATGGGGAGGGCTCCTCGTCGGGGCGGCGGCGGGCGCGGCGGGGTGGGTGCGCGAGCGGCGTGCTCGGGCGCCAGGGGCCAAGGGTCAAGGGTCAAGCGCCGGGGAGCATGCCGCGATTGCTCCGACGCGGGAAGGGAAAGCGGCGCTGGCTGCCCCCCTTTTGCCAGCCGCGCTGCGCCCGGCGCTCCGGGAGCCCACGGGACACCCGCCTGCGACGCCCCTACGCCGCGCGCGAGGCGCCGCCGACGAGATAACGCGGGGACGCCCCGGCCAGCGCACGCGCGCCTTTGGCGTCGAGGACCTCGGAGAAGAGCCGGCCTTGCAGTTGGTCGCAGCCAAGGTTCATCAGGGCGCGCGACTGGGCCACGGTCTCGACGCCCTCCGCGACGACCCGCAAGCTCATGCTGCGCCCAAGGGAGACGATGGTCCGCACGAACGCGGCCGCCGCGCTGTCGCTGTGCATCATGGCGACCAGCGAGCGGTCGATCTTGAGGGTGTCGACAGAGACGCGGTGGAGGTAGCCGAGGGAGGCGTACCCGGTCCCGAAATCGTCGATGGCCAGCCGCACGCCGGCCTCGTGCAGTCGGGCGAGGTTGGCGCAGGCGTAGGGGGAGTCGCTCATGAGCGTCCCCTCGCCGATCTCCAAGGTGAGGCACGCGGGTGGCATCGTGGTGGCGGCGAGGGCGGCGATGACAAACTCGGCGAAGTCCGCCCGTTGGAACTGGTGGCCGGACACGTTGACCGAGAGCGACATGGCACGCGCTGCCGGGATCTCGGCCCGCCAACGGCACGCGTCATCGAGCGCGCGCGCCAGGACGAAGCGGTCGAGCTCGACGACGAGACCGGTCTCCTCGGCCAGACCGATGAACACGTCGGGGCTGAGCAGGCCGCGCTCGGGGTGCTGCCACCGGACCAGCGCCTCAAAGCCGACGATCGCCCCCGAGCGGGCGTCCACCGAGGGCTGGTAGGCCACGGAGAGGTCATCGGCCGCGAGGGCGTCGCGCAGGTCATCTTCGAGGGCGCGCTGGGCGATGACCTGCGCGCGGAGGTCCAACTCGAAGGGCTCGCAGCGGTCCTTGCCGAGGGACTTCGCGCGGTACATGGCGAGGTCGGCGTCGCGTAACATCGCGTCCCCGCTGGGGTATTCGGTGTCGCCGAACACGACGCCGACCGAGCAGGTGATGCTGACCTCGCGGCCGCTGATCACGAAGCGCTCGGCCAGGCGGCCGCGGATCCGCTCGGCGACCCGGTCGACGCGCTCGCGCTCCGACACGCCGCGCACCAGCACCGCGAACTCGTCACCGCCGAGGCGCGCGGCCATGTCGGAGCTGCCGAGGCACGCCCGCAGTCGGCCGGCCACGGCGGCGAGCAACCCGTCGCCCACATGGTGGCCGAGGCCGTCGTTGACCGCCTTGAAGCGATCGAGGTCGATGAAGAGCACCGCGAACGGGGCGTGGCCGACCCGGCGGGCGTCGGCGACGGCCCACTCCAACCGCTCGAGGAAGAGCGCGCGATTCGGCAAGGCGGTGAGCGCGTCGTGGCACGCGGCGTGCGCGAGCGCCTGCTCCGCGCCCTTGCGCGCCGTGATGTCCGACAGCGATCCCGCGATGCGGTTCGGGATCGCGTGTTCGTCGCGGACCGCGAGCCCCCGCGCCTGCACCCAGCGCCACGAGCCGTCGGCGTGCAGGACGCGGTGCTCGTGCTCGAACTGGCCGGATTCATTGGCCAGGTGCTCATCCATCGCCCTCTGCATCCCGGGAAGATCCTCGGGGTGGATGCGACCGAGCCAGGCCATCGGGCTCGACGCGACGGCGGATCCGTCGAGCCCCAGCATCTCCAGCCACCGCGGCGACAGGTAGAGCTCGTCGGCGTGGAGATCCCAATCCCAGAGGCCATGGTTGGCCCCCCTGAGGGCGAGGGCGTAGCGCTCGTCGCTGTCCCGGAGGGCCACGCGGGCCTGGTGGAGCCGATCGAGGGTCTCGCGGGTCGCTCGGTCGGCGAGGAAGAGCAGGATCGCGATGACCACGAGGTGCACGTTTGAGGCGGCCCACGCGGCCGCGCCGTCGCCGCCCGAGTTGGCGAAGCCCTGATGCGCCTGGGAGATGCCATCGCCCGTCAGCACGAGCATGGCGGCACCCGAGAAGACCGCGAGCGCCGCGAAGCCGAGCGCCGCCCGCCCGCCGAGCGCCAGACCGGCCACGATGATGCCGACCGCGTACCCGTGGTAGGCGGGGCTCTCGACGCCACCGGACGCGAGCGAGGTCGCCGTGACCAGCGAGTAGGTTGCGCCGCACACCATGGCGGCTGCTGCGCGGCTCCATCCGCGGCGGTTGAGCGCGGCCGAGATCCCGAGGATCGCCAAGACGCCGAGGCAGGGCACGATGGCGCCGGGAGACCTCGCGAGCAGCGAGTAGACCGGGCAAAAGACGATCACCACCGCGGCGACGGTTCGCAACACCGCGTCCAACACCGCTGACTCGCGCGACACCTCGGAGGGCCCGCGCCTGCGCGGGAGAAGCGCTGTGCGCGGCGCGCCCGGGCCCGCGGCGGTGGCGCGGCGGGGCGGCGGCTGGTGGTCGATCGCTTGCACTGACGGGCGCTCCTCGACGCCTTGGCGTGGCGGTCGCGTGACCTCTACGCTTTCGGCACTAGCCCCATCGTCACGAAGGGCCGCGGTCTTGAGGCCCAAATCCCACGTCACGGACGTGCTCTTTGTCGGTTCGCGGTCACGGCGCCGCGGTGCAAATGGGCGGGGAAGGTAACGATGGAGTAGCGCAGTCCAGAGACGGGAGCGTTTCGCGTCTGCTAAGCTCACAGACCTCGGGGAGCCGGCGGGTGGCTGCGCGCCGCATGCCCCGCTTCATCGCCCTCATTGGACAGCTCAGGAGCCCTGCCACTTGCTGCGCATCCCCGGCTACCAGATCGATACGAGGCTGTTCTCCGGCTCCCGCTGCTGCGTGTACGGCGCCGTTCGCCTCGCCGACGCGCAGCCGGTGGTCCTGAAGACCACGCGGCAGCAGGCGGCCGCGGCCGACATCCAGCGGTTCAAGCGCACCTACGAGCTCACGCGCGACTTGGCGGCCGCCGGCATCTGCAAGACGCTGGACCTCTTCGAATTCGGCCGGCGCCCCTACCTGGTGCTGGCGCCCTTCGCCGGTCGCCCCCTGGCCGAGCTGCTGGCCTCGGGTCCGCTCGAGCCGGGCCACGCCCTCGCGCTGGGGTTGCGCCTGGTCGAGTCTCTCGCGCGGCTCCACGAGCTGGGGCTGATCCACGGCGACGTGAACCCGAGCAACGTCCTGGTCGATGAGGCGGGCGCGGTCGAGATCATCGACTTCGACCTGGCGCGGCGGGTTGCGCCGGACACCGGCGAGCTCGCCCCGCCAGACCACATCGAGGGCACGCTGCACTACATGGCGCCGGAGCAGACCGGGCGCCTCTATCGCCCCATCGACCAACGGGCCGACCTCTACGGCGCCGGCGCGACGCTCTACGAGATGCTGACCGGTGACCCGCCGTTTCGTGCCGGGCGCAGCGCGGAGCTGATCCACTCGCACCTCGCGGTCTCCCCGGTCGCGCCGTCGGAGCTGCGCGCGACCATCCCCGAGCCCGCCTCGGATCTGGTCCTGCGGCTGCTGGCGAAGGAGCCTGACGACCGGTACCAAACGGCCTGGGGCCTCGCAGCGGACCTGCGGCTGTGCGTCACGCAGTTGGAGACGGTCGGGCAGATCGAGCCGTTTGAGCTCGGTGCAGCCGACATCTCCACCCGGCTCAACCTGGATCAGCATCTCCTCAAGCGCTCGGACGAGTGCGAGACGCTGCGGGCCCGGCTTGAGCTGGCGACGCGGGGCCGGAGCCTGCTCACCCTGGTCCGCGGGCCGTCGGGCGTCGGTAAGTCCCTGATGTTACAGCGATTATTCGCACCCCAAGCGCGCCGGTCCGCGCGCGTGGTCTCCGGTGGCTTCGACGTCCGGGACAGCGCGTCCTCCACCGGTCTGCGGCAGGCCGTGGCGGAGCTGGTCGACCTCGTCCTCAGCGAGCCCGACGACGTGCTGCGCGCGACGAAGGCGGCCGCACTCGAAGCCCTCGGCGAGGACGCGAGCATCGTGGTCGACGCCATGCCGAGCCTGCGCCCGCTCCTCGACGTCGCCGCGAGCGCCCCCGAGCTGCCGCCCGACGAGACGCGCCACCGGTTCAGGCTCGCGTTTCGACACCTCCTCCAGAGCGTCGCGACCCATGAGCGCCCGCTCCTGCTGATCATCGACGACATTCATCGCGCGGACGCCAGCGACCTGGAGCTGATCGCGCAGCTCCTGACCGACCCCGCGACCTCCCACCTGATGGTCGTGGCCGCCTACCGAGACGACGTCCCCGACGACGGCCACATCGGCGCCTGGACAGGCGGCATGGAGAGCCGCGGCCTGGACCTGCTCACCGTGACCCTCGCTCCGCTGAGCCAAGCCGCAGTGGATTCGCTGATGGCCGCCGCGCTGGCGGCACCTGCCGCTGAGATCGAGCCCCTGGCGCGCGAGGTCATGGCGAAGACCCAGGGAAATCCGCTCTTCGTAGCGCGGTTCATCCAGTCGCTCCGCCAGGACGGCACCCTGCGCGTGGACCCCGCCCGCGGCCGCTGGACCTGGAATATCGAGCGCATTCGACGCCTGCCATACACCGAGAACGTCGCGGCGCTGATGGCCCAGAGGGTACGACTCCTCCCCGCGGCTACGCGCGAAGTTCTGGCTGCCGCGGCCTGCTTGGGAGTGCGCTTCGACCCCCGCCTGGTCGCGCACGCGCTCGATCTGAGGCCCGACGATGTGCTGCGCCACCTCTGGCCCGCCCTTCGTGACGACCTGGTGGAGCCGCCGCCCAACGCCGCCGCGGAGCCACCCGCCCCGTACCGTTTCGTCCACGACCGGATTCACGCGTCGGCGTATGAGCTCATCCCGCCCAGCGACCGAGCGCAGGTACACCTGGCCTTGGGTTGGGCCCTCGCCACGGACGACCTGTCGGATTCGGGCCGCGCCGCAGCCACCACGCAGATGGGGCTCGGCCTGCACCTCATCCAGTCCGCCGCGCGCCGCATGGAGGTCGCCGCCATCGCCCTGGACGCCGGGCGCGCCGTCGACGCGAGCATGGCACACAGCGCCGCCCGAGATCTGCTCGCGGTCGGGCTTCAGGCGCTGCCGGATGACGCCTGGACCACCGGGTATGACACCTGCCTCGCCCTGCACCTCGCACGCGCCGCGAACGCCGAGTCCCTCAGTGAGTTCGCGGTGGCGGCGGCGTTGCTCGAGACGGCGCTTGAGAACGCCACGACGACTCAGGCGCGCGCGGAGGTGCGGATCCGCCAGATCCGCCTTCGCAGCCGGGCCAGCGACCCCGCGGGCGCGATTGAGGCCGCTCGGGCCTGCCTCGATCTCTTTGGCGAGGCGCTGCCCGCGACTCCGGCCGAGGCCGTGTCGATGATGACCGCGGACGACGAGCTCCTGGCGCGGCAGATCCATGGGCGCGACCTGACCACCCTGGCCGGCGCCCAGTCCAGCGCGGACGAGCGCACGCGGCTGCTGCTGCGCGCGATCGCCGCGGCGGCGAATCCGTCCTACTCCCAGCCGTGGGTGCTCGGCGCGCTGGCAAGAAAGAGCGTGCGCATCTCGCTGGAGCGCGGCCACACGCCGGACTCGGCCCACGCGTTCGTGCTGTACGGCTGGATGCAGGCCATGGTGGGTGACCGCGCCAGCGCGGAGATCTTCGGCCGCACCGGCCTGTCCCTGGCTGGCAGCGGCGCGGCGGCGGCACGCAACGCGCCGCTCCATCACCTCTACGCGACCTTCATCGAGCATTGGCTGCATCCCTGGGGCGACAGCCGCGCGCGCCTGGAACGCACGCTGGAGTTGGCGCGACGGCAGGGCAACTACGACACGGGCGCCTGGGTCGCGCTGAACCTCGCGTGGCTCGCGTTTGCCGCCGAGGACGACCTGATGCTGGCGCAGCGGCGGATCGAGGAGCTGCTCGCGGCCAGCCGCGGTGAGTTCGAGCACGCCGACGTCGCCAGGAACATCATGCTCACCATGATCCGCGTTCGGGAGCTCACCGACGACGGCTCGGGGCCCGGCTACACGCTGGGGGAGCCTATGGACGAGGCCGAGCTGGTCGCGTCGGTCAGTCATTTTCCGGGCTATCTGGCCGCCACCCATGTGCAGCGGATGATCGTGCGCTGCTTGCTCGGCGACCTCGAGCAAGCCCACTCGGACTACGCGCGGGCCGCGGAGGTGATGGGCTTCGCCGCCGCGTCGCTGTGGGAGAGCAGGTTTCACGTCTACGGCGCTCTGGTGCTCACGGGCCTCTGGCGCCATACGCCCGACCACGAGCGAGCCGGTCGGCTTGAGGCCATCGAGGCGTCCCTGGCGCGGGTCATCGTGTACGCGGAGATGCGCCCCGAGGGGTTCTCAGCCGAGCGGGACCTCATCCTCGCCGAGCTGCGGGCGATTCGCGGCGAAGACGACGGTGTCGCGGCGCTGTACGACGCGGCGATCCGAGGCGCGATGGAGGCGGGGGATCGCGCCCTGACGGGGCTCGCCGCCGAACGATGCGCGACCTGGCACGAGCGCCGGGCCGACGAGCGGATGGCCCGCAGCTACCTGTTCGACGCGCGGTATGCGTTTGAGCGCTGGGGGGCTCTCGCCAAGGTGGCCCGGCTCGACGCACACCACGCGCTGACCACGAGGCGCGGCAGCGAGCGGCTGACCCTGATGGGGAGCGACGGTACCGACCTGACGGGGACCTCCCTGGAGCTACACGTCGCGCTCATGGCCAGCCGCGCGGTCTCTGGAGAGATCGATCTCGAGCGGCTCCTCGCCACGCTCATGACCCACGTCCTGGAGGTGGCCAGCGCGACACGGGGTTGTCTGCTGCTCGAAACCGACGGGCGCCTCTTGGTGGAAGCGGCCATCGACGCTCCGGGGGAGGCGCCGCGGGTGATGATGAGTCGCCCCATCACCGAGCACGAGCTCTGCGCGGCGGTCGTCCAATCGGTTCGGCGCTCCGGGCAGCCGGTCCGGCTCAACGACGCGCGCGCCAGCCGTCGCTTTGCCCGCGACCCTTACATCATCCAAGCCCAGCCGCGCGCGCTGCTCTGCATGCCCATCGCGCACCAAGGCCGCGTGCTGGCCTTGCTCTACCTTGAGAACTCGGTGCTCAGCGGCGCCTTCGACCGCGGCCGCCACCACGCCCTGGACCTGCTCGGGGCCCAGGCGGCGATCTCGATCCAGAACGCCTTCCTTTACCGGCGCGAACAGACGCTGGCCGAGACCCTGCGGGTGACGGCGACGCAATTGGTTCAGCTCCAAGCGAGCCACGCGCAGACGGAGAGTGAGCTGCGCGCGTCCAAGGCGCGGCTGGAGAGCCAGGCCCGCTCGCTCGAGGCGACGGTGCGCCAGCGAACGGCTGACATCGAGCGGATGCACCGCCACCACGAGCGGGTGCTTCGATCGATCGAGCAGGGCATCCTCTGCGTCGATCCGGGCGGTATCGTGTATTTCGCGAACCCCGCCGCGGTGCGGTTGGGCGGCTGGACCGCCGATGGGCTGGTGGGCCGCGCCTACCAGGACCTGCTCGTCATCGACGAGGCGGGCCGGCCCGACGGACCCCCAGGCCCGTCGGACAGCGCGGCCGGGAGCGCCACGACCGACGCGCGGTTTTTGCGCGCATCGGGCGAGCCGCTGCCTGTGGAGATGAGCATTCAGCCGATCCGCGACGACGCGGGTGAGACGATGGGCGCGGTCGTGACGTTTCGCGACGTGACGCGCCGGCGCGAGCTCGAGGCGCAGCTTCAGCAAGCCCAGAAGATGGAGGCGATGGGGCAGTTCGCGGGCGGTGTCGCCCACGACTTCAACAACCTCCTGACGCCCATGCTCGGCAACGTCGCGCTGGTGCGGGACGTGGTGGGGCAAAAGGAGCCGACGGTCCTGCCATGGCTCGATGACATCGAGCGAGCCGGCGGCCGGGCGGCGGAGCTGGTCAAGCAAGTCCTGGCCTTCAGCCGGCGCTCGGAGGTCTTCCTGCGCCCTATGGACCCGGTGCCCCTCGTCGATGACATCGTTCGGTTCTTGCAGCGGTCCGTGCAGCCTTCGATCTCGGTGATCTGGGAGCGGTCCGACGACCTCCCGTGGATTCAG
>CAZNZH010000139.1:0-10044 GCA_964577445.1 uncultured Myxococcales bacterium | reverse complement strand
ATGGATCATCAATCCCGGGCTGAGTCCAGAAGTTCTAGAACTCGATCGCCCTGGCTTACGCGCGGAGGGCGCTTGCCGAGCGCAAGAAACCGACGCGCGGAAGTTCCTGAAAAGACATGAGCCAGCCGCGCGACGGGAGAATATGGGAACACCTTCTGAGCTGCCGGGTGGGCGCGGGCGACCCGGCCGCGGGTCAGGGCAGGAAGCTCTCGACGATCTCCTGCCACGCCTCCGTCGCCTCGAACATCGGCATCAGGCCGGCGTCCGCGACGACCTTCAGCCGCAGGTTCGAGTTCGACGCGAGCAGCTCCTCGCGCCACGCGAGCCCCGCCTCATCGAGGGGCGGCTTTGCGCCGTAGGTCATCAACGTGGGCACGTTGATGCGCCGGTACGCGTCGCTCAGGTCGAAGGCGCCCATCGGGGCGATGATCGCGCCGCGCAAGCCAGGGTCCGTCCCCAGCATCGGCACGATCTGCGGCATGATCCTCGGTCGCTCCAGCAGCGCCCCGATGATCGCCCGCGTCAGCATGGTGTCGCGCACCTCCGGCTGAAACCGGCGCGCCTCCTCCTCAAAGATCTTCAGGTCCGACCTCCAGGGGTCGGTCATGCGCTCGACCCCGAGGTCCACGCGCGAGGCCCAGCCGCGCAGCGTCGGCTGCGGCGAGTCATCGAGGATGAGCTTGCGCACGAGCTTCGGGTGCTTGTCGGCGATGCGCACCGCGACCATCGCCCCCCAGCCGGCGCCATAGAGGTCGACGCCCTTCAGGTTCAGGCGCGTCAGCATGGTCGCCACCGACCACACGTCGTGCTCCAGCCCGACGCTCACCCCCTCCTCGGTCGGCCGCGACGAACGCCCGCGCCCCGGCAGGTCGAGGTAGAGCACCACGCGCCGCGCCGCCAGACGGTCGAAGGGCTGCCGCAGGTAGTCGTGGGAGAGGTCCGGCCCGTCGCCCAGCACCACCAGCGGCCGCCCCTGCCCGGCGAGCGCGTAGTACATGCGCGTGCCGTCAGACAACGTCATGGTCGCCTCTTTGACTGTGGCCCGCTTCGTGTCTCGCTCGCGCCAAGCCTTGTACCAGCGCTTGAACTCCTCGGGCTTGACCAGGTCGGCGCGGAACGTGACGCGCCGCACCGCGTCACGCGCCGCCGACAGGATCTCGCTGCGCGGCGTGTCCATCCCGGCGAGCAGCGCCGGCACATCGTCGGGGCTCGCGAGATAGCCGAGCCCGAACGCCGCGGTCTTGCGGATGAAGTCCTTGTCGCCGAGCAGCACCTTGAGCAGCAGCGGCACCGACGCCTTGTCCCCCTGCCAGATCAGCGCCTTCACCGCGAGGTGCCGGACCTCGTTGGAGTCGTCTTTGACCGCGACGCCCCGCAACACCTCGAGCACCCGCGGCTCCGCCTTCTGACTCAACACCCGCACGGCCCCGAGCCGCATCTCGGCGTCTTCATCGGTCTGGGCCACGTTGGCCAGCGTCTCGAAGCTCTCGTCGGTGTAGAGCGCACCCAGCAGCGCCATCAACTGCGGCCGCCCGGGCGTCTCGCGGTTGTGCAGCAGCTCGATGACGTGGGGCACGATGGTCGGCTTGCCGATCTGCGCCATCGCCGTCCGGGCGACGTTGCGCACCTCGCGGCTGCGGTGTGTCAAAAGGCCCATCATCGGCTCGATGGCGGCCGGGCCCGCGTTGGCGAGCGCCTCCACGGCGAGCGGCGTCCGAACGGCGTCGCCGGTCTTGATCACGAAGAGCAGCGACCCGATCGCCGGCTCGCCGACGCTGCCCAGCCCCGTCAGCGCCGCGCTCACCTCGTCGTCGCGCCCGATGGCTTGCACCAGCTCCGCGACCGCCCCGTCCGCCCCGACGCGCCCGAGCGCCTTGAGCAGCTCCCCTCGAAGCTCGGCGTTGGCGTCCGAACGGCGGCGCGCGACCTCGCGGTACCGCGCGATCAGCAGCTTCTCGGCCTCAGGGCTCCGCTTCCCGCTCACCAGCGCCTTGGCCGCCAGCAGTTGGACACGATCGTCTTTGGCCTTCAAGTTCATCCCGAGAAAGGCGGTCGCGTCACCCAGCCCCGACTCCACCATCCGCTCCAGGGCCTGCGCGCGGACCTCCAGGTTCTTGTGGCCGCTGAGCGCCGTCAGCCGCGCGCCTGCGTCCTCGCCCGCGATCTCGATCATCTGGTCGACCGCCGCGTGCACCAACCCCGGCGGCAGCGACGGCAGGAGCTTCTCGAGCTCCGCCGACCCCTTGGGGCCGCCGCTGGCAAGCACAGCCAGCCCCGCCGCCGCCAACCCGGGGTCCTCGTCACCCGCGTGCGCCTTCACATACGCCGCCACGTCCTTCATCGCCGCGTCGCCCATCGCGCCCAGGCCGCGCAGCGCCGCAGGGGCGTCCGCCGGGTCGTCAAGCGCCGCGAGCAGCTCCCCCTTCGTGTCTTTGTCGGGGAAACGCCCCAGCGCGGCGAGGAAGGGCCCGCGCCCCACAGCGACCGGCGGGCTCGCCAACTGCCGGCGGATCCCCTCCCGCACGCGGTCCGGGTCGCGCTTGGCGATCTGCTCCATCACGGCCTTGCGAACGGTCGGCTCCGGGTGCCCGAGCCAGCGCACCAGCGCGTCCACAGCCCAGTCGGCCTCGATGGTGCCGACCGCCTCCGCCGCCGCCTTGGCCACCGCGGGCTCGTCGTCGCCGAGGCTCGCGATGAGCGGCCCCTGCCCCTCGGGCACCGCGACCACCTTGAGCGCCTCGACCGCGGCCAGCCGCACCGCGGCCACGGGGTCGCCCAACAGCTCGATGAGCGCCCCAGCCCCCGCCGGACCCACCGCGGCCATCTCCGCGGCGGTGTTGTCGACGCGCTTTCGGTCGAGCCCGACCATCTCGCGCAGTGACATCGCCATGGACTCGACGCGCCGGGCGGCCATCTCAGCGTCCGCCTCCTCCTCAGCGCGCGCCGCGGGCCCGAAGACGGCGGCGGTGGTCACGACGAGGATGCCGACGGCTACGCGGAGAAAGAGCGGACGGATCATGCGGGGCGGCCTCAGAGCGAGCGGGGGCGAAACGGTACCGGCGCATCTTCCATCGACCCACGCGGGCGGGTCAAACACCGCCACCACTCATCGACGGCCGAGCGGCCCCTCAAAGAACATCCGATCGTAGTCGTAGATGTCCCAGTGGAACCCGGCCAGCCCGTCATCGTCGACCGTGGCGGTGTAGTACTCGATGAAGATCGGGATGGGCGTCTCAAGCCTGTACCAGTAGGTCTTGTCGCTGAGCGCCTGGGCGTGAATGCGCCGATCCGGCCAGCTCTCGCCGCGGGTCTCCGCGTCCCAGATCAAGAGCTCCGACGCGAAATCCAGCGCGTTGTGAACGCGTATGCACCCGTGGCTCAGGTCTCGCCGCGCCCGGCGAAAAAAGCCGCGCTGGTTGGTGTCGTGCAGGTACACGCTCTCGCTGTTCGGGAAGATCATCTTCACGTCGCCCAGGGTGTTCTTCGGCCCCGGCGGCTGAACGACCGTCTTCCGCCCGGTGGAGCTCTCCACCACGACGTAGCCCTTCTTCTCGAGCCACAGCGGGTCCTTGTCGATCCTCTTCTGGAACTCCTGACGCACGATGCTCGCCGGCACGATCCAGCTCGGGTTCACGATGACCTGGACGATCGCGTCGTGAAGGATCGGGCTCGCCTTCGGGTAGATGCGGCGCTCCTCTTCTTTGTTCCAGAACCAGCGCCCGGTCCCCACCACGGTGCGCTGGCTCGTCCGGACGACCCCATCCACGACGAACTCGGCCCGCTGCGCGGCCAGATTGACCTCGACGTAGACCGCCTCGTCGACGCGCGCGCTGCTGCGCCAGCGCTCGGCGTTGTGACGGAGCGACCGCAGCCGGATGTCGCACGGGACGTTCAGCGCCGTGACCGTCTCCTCGTCCAGCTCCCCCGTCTCGTCGAGCTGCTGGTTCGCCTGGTATCGCGTCAGCGCGGCGCGGGTGGCTTCGTCCAGCGCGCCCGTCGGTTCGCCGGCCAGGTACCCCTCGGCCGCGAGCCGGAGCTGTAGGGTCCGCGTCCGCTCGCCCTCGCCCTCCGGGTCCGCCTTCCTCGCGCGAATCAGCGCGACCACCGGGAAGCCCCCCGCCGCGCATATCGGCTCGTAGCGGCGAGCGGCCTCGACCAGCCGCTTGTACTGCTCCGATCGCGGCAACTGCGCAGCCAGCCAGGCCTCGAACGCGGCGCCGCCAGCCCGCGCGGCGTCTCGCATCGCGCTCAGCTTGGCGTCGTCCAAGGGCGGCGGCGGCTCGGTCGTCAGCGCATCCGGCGACAGGTAGCGCCCCCTCCGGTCCGCAAGCACGACCTCGGTGCGTGGGCGCGGCATCAGATCGGCGACCAGCGCGTCAGCGGCGACCGCCAGCGCCACCTCGAGGCGCGCCGACGCCTCCGCACGAAGGGCGCGGCTCGCCTGGTCGTCGCCCGCCAGCGGCAGCTCCTCGGCGAGCGCCCGCAGCTCGGCCGCCCGCGCGCTGGGGTCACGAAGCCCGCGATGCCTCGCGTCCTCCATGGCCGCGAGCAGCACGGTGCCCGCGGGCGACAGACCGGCCTCACCCACGAAGATCGGCGCCGGCTCGACCCCCCACGCGCGACCGATCTCGGGCGGCGCTCCCTCCAGCGCGTTCGCGAGGGCGAGATTCCAAGGGTCGGGGCGCGGCGGCTCCGGCGGGGCGAGCGCCTGCTGCGCTGCAACACCATCAAGCCCGTGGGCGCCATCGCTGGGCTCGCTCACGACCGCCGCCGTGGCCGCCATGGCCGCGCCGCTCGGTGCCGCTGCCGACATCTCGGCGTGCGCGGGCCGCACCACGCCGCGGCTGCCCACCCAATGCTGCGCCCCAGCAGCGGCCGCGCCCAGGGCCAGCCCCGCGACTCCGGCCAGCCAGATCCGCGACCCGCGGCCGCCCCCGGTGGGCCTCCCGGCCCGGTGTTCAGGATTGCTCATGGTCCACTCCCTATGACGGCGCGGCGTCCATCGCAAGGGCGAGAGCGTTCTTGCCCATTGGGCGCGGGGCCATCATCATCCAGCCCATGCGAACTCTACTCGCCGCCCTCACCTGCGCGCTCGTGTTGGCTCCAAGTGCTCGCGCTGAAGCCCCGGACGCCACCCGCGACCCCCGGAACTGGCCGACCATCTCGCGCCTGATCTCCGACCGCTACTCCGACGCCGGCAAGGTGGTCACGGTCCGCGCCCACGCGCGCGCCACGGACTATTTCAACTGCGGCTATCGCCACACCGAGGGCCGCTACATGGCCTTCACGCTGCTCGGCGGCCCCCTGGAGACCCTCACGGGCTACGTGGCCAAGGACATCGGCAAGGTGCTCGCGCGCCAGCTCGCCGAAGACCCGTGGCTCCCAATCACGGTGCAGATCCGCTTCGATCCCGAGCGGCTCAGCGAGCTGTGCCCCGATCAGGTCGAGATCCTCAAGTGGGCGCGCGGGTGGCAGTACCCCGCCGGCACGCTGTCGCCCGGCCGCCCCGACGCGAACCTGCAGCCGACGCCCGAAGCGCTCGCCGCGGTGCTGGAGGGCGACGTCTGGCGTGTGCTCACCGGCCGCAAGGTCCGGCGCCGCGGTGGGCGCGAGCCCGAGACCAGCGAGGAGGAGCTGCTCGGCAAGGTCGTGTCGCTCCAGGCGGGCGCGCGCCTCACCAACGCGTTTAGCTGCGCCTTTCGCGGGGCGGCGCGCACCCACTACGGGTTGCGGCTCCACGACGGGGAAGGGCATTTCATCGACGCCTTCGTCCCACGCAGCGCGGAGGCGCGGGGGCTGGTCGACCACATCGCGCTGCATCGCGACGTCATGCTGGCCATCCAAGGGCGCGTCATCAAACAGATCCCCTCCAATTACTGCGCCCCTCAGCTTGAGGTCACGGGCTGGACCTTCCCAGCATCCGCGCACCGCCCGTCGGACGCGAAGGCCGGCGGGCGTTGATGGTGATTGCAAACCACCAGGGGCTTGGCTAGTCTCCGACGGCCTTTGGCGCGGCGTGAAGCCTGATCTCGCAAACGCCCCGCCCACAAGGACCACTGAGATGTTGCCCGCGAGGCGTCCTGCCCGCGCGCCTCCGCCCCGGCGCCGTTGCGACCGGCGGCGCTTCGACCGACAGGAGCCTCTTCGATGTCCGAGACGACCGCCAAACCCGCCTTCGTGAATGGGCTCGAGGGCATCCCAGCCGCCGAATCGGGCGTCAGCTCCATCAACGGCCAGCTCGGCAAGCTCTACTATCGTGGCTACGCCATCGAGGACCTGGCCGAGCACTGCACGTTCGAGGAGGTGGCGTGGCTGCTCCTCTACGGCGAGCTCCCCAGCCAGTCCCAGCTCGCCAGCTTCGACGCGCAGCTTCGGCAGCACCGCCGCCTGAAGTACAACGTCGTCGACATGCTCAAGCACGTCCCCGTGACCGCGCACCCGATGGCGGTGCTGCAGACCGGCGTCGCTGCCCTCGGGATGTTCTACCCCGGCCGCGAGGTCCAGAAGCCGGAGGTCCAGGCCTCGGCGGTCATCAACCTCCTCGCCAAGGTCCCGACCCTCGTCGCCGCCTTCCTCCGCTTGCGTGAGGGCAACGCGGCCGTCACGCCGCGTGACGACCTCAGCCTCGCCGCCAACTTCCTTTACATGATCACCGAGCGCGAGCCGGACCCCGTCGCGGCCCGGGTCCTCGACGTCTGCTTCATCCTGCACGCCGAGCACACGATGAACGCGTCGACCTTCACGTCGCGCGTGGTCGCCTCGACCCTGGCCGACCCCTACTCGGTCGTCTCGTCGGCCGTCGGCTCGCTGTCGGGCCCGCTGCACGGCGGCGCCAACGAGCAGGTGCTCTACCTCCTCGACTCCATCGGCTCGCCCGATCGCGTCGCCGAGATCGTCGGCGGGATGATCGACCGCAAGGAGAAGATCATGGGCATGGGGCATCGCGTCTACAAGACGAAGGACCCGCGCGCCACGGTGCTCCAGAAGCTGGCGGTCCGACTCTTCGAGCACCTCGGGACCGACGCCCGCTACGAGGTGGCGCGCCAGATCGAGGCGCTCGCGACCGAGCGTCTCGGCTCCAAGGGCATCTACCCGAACGTCGATTTCTACTCGGGCATCGTCTACTCGAAGCTCGAGATCCCGACCGACGCGTTCACGACGATCTTCGGTATCTCGCGAGTCGCGGGCTGGCTGGCCCACTGGCTCGAGCAGCTCGACGGCAACCGCATCTTCCGCCCGACGCAGATCTACAACGGCTACGCTCACCGCGAGCTGACGCCGATGCACCAGCGCGGGTAGTCGGCGTTTGGCGCGGCAGACTCTGAGAGGGCGTCACGTCGTCGTGACGGGCGCCTCCAGCGGCATCGGCGCCGCGCTCGCCGTGGAGTTGGGCAAGCGCGGCGCCAAGGTCGGCCTGGTGGCGCGGCGGACGGACAAGCTCGACGAGGTGCGCGCCCTGGTCGCGGCCGCGGGGGCACAGGTCGCGGTGGCCGCGGCGGACGTCAGGGATGGGCCAGCCACGGCGGCGGCCTTTGCCGAGCTGACCGAGGCCCTCGGCCCCGTCTACGGCGTCGTGGCCAACGCCGGCATCGGCCCGCCCACCCGGGGCGGCCGAATCGACGCGGAGCGCGACGCTGAGGTCATCGCGACCAACGTCATCGGCGTCATCCACACCCTCGCCGCGGCGCAGCCCGCCATCCTCGCGGCCGGCGAGGGCTTCCTCTGCGCCGTCTCCAGCATCGCGGGCTGGCGCGGGCTGCCGGGGTTCGCCGCCTACGCCGCGTCCAAAGCGGCCGTCACGACCCTCATGGAGTCCCTGGCCGTCAGCGTGAAGCGCTCGGCCGTCACGGTCACCACCGTCCACCCGGGCTACGTGCGCACCGCGCTGACCGCGAGCAAGCGCAACATGCCCTTTCTGGTCGAGGCCGACGACGCCGCGCGCCTCATCGCCGACGGGCTCGAGCGCGGAAAGCGTGAGGTGAACTTCCCCTGGCAGTTGGTCCTGGCGATGCGAGCGGTGCGATCGCTGCCCGGCTGGGCGTACCGCCTCGCGGCGTCATCCAGGTGACCCCACGCCCCTCAGCGTGGGGAGGCGCCCAGAGGGTGATAGCCGCGGTTGCGCTGGCGCTGCTGACCGGCACGAATCAGCCGGCCGGCGCCGTGGAGGCCCCCTCCGATGGGGCGAGGAGGCGCGCCCCCGCGACACCGCTTATCATCCCGGTGGACCCGCGCCCGACCGCCCCCTCTGATGATGCCGCCCCGCCGGAGCCCGAGCCCGCAGACAGCGCCCCAACGAGCGCCGCGACGCTGTCCCCGGACGCCGCGATCGTCGAGGCGAAGCGGCTGCACGCCAGGGGCGACCTCGCCGCCGCCATCCGCGTGCTGCAGACCGCGCGACTCGCCCAGCCCGACAGTCCGCGGGTCGAGTGGATGCTGGGGCGCCTCTACGCCGAGACCGGCTCCGCGCGGCAAGCCGAGGCCTCGTTTCGGAAGGCGACGCTGCTCGACACGCAGCTCGGCGAGGCGTGGGCCGATCTGGCCGCCACCCTCGAGCGCCGCGGCGCCTGGCGCGACGCCCTGCTGGCGGCGAACCGCGCGGTGGCGCTGCTCCCATCCGACGCCGGCGTCCACGCGGATCGCGCCATCATCCGCTACCAGCTCGGGCAGCTCGACGCGGCCATCGCGGACGCCCTGCAGGCGACCCAGCTCGGCGCCCCCGACCCCGACCAGCTCACCGACCACGCGCTGATGCGCTTGACGCGCGGGCGCGACGGCGACGCGGAGGAGGCCACGATGCTCATCGGCAAGGCCCGAACGCTCGCCCCCCTCGACGACATGCTCACGCTGGCGTGGGCGCAGGCCATGCTGGCCGCCGGGCGCACCGAGCCCGCCGCCGCGACCTTCGAGATGCTGCTCGCGCGAAACCCACGCGCCGCCTGGGCCTCCTACGGACGCGGGCTCTGCGCCTTCCGCTCCAGTGACTACGACCGCGCGCGCGAAGCCGGACGCGTCGCCCGCTCCGTGCTCCCCGACCAGTTCACCGCCACCGCGTACGACCGCCGCGCCTTCTTCTCCAAAGACGACCGCGCCTACCTCACCTGGCTCGACGACGCCCTACGGCACCCGCCGACGCCGCCCTCGGCGTCGGCGCTGGCCCCCGCGGGCACGGTGCAGATCCAGCAGTTGATGCTGCGCGGCGACTGCACGGAGGCGACGGTACGCCCGGCCCTCGAGACCGTAGGCGAGTCCCTGGCGGCGTGCTTCGGCGGCTCCGCCGGCCTCCTCGGGGTTCGTTTTCGGGTGGCGTCGACCCGCGCGGCCGACATCGAGATCACCAGCCCAAGCGCCGAGGGCCTGGACGCGTCCTGCGTCGCGCGCGTCCTCGCCAGCGTCACGTTTGTGCGGTCGGCCCACTGCGTCGTCGAGGCGCGCTTCAACCGCGCCATGAGCCCCCCGCCGCTGCTTGAGCGCCGCTCGCTGAAGACGCGTCCGCCGACAGAGGAGCGTTGAACACACTTCGTGGTAGCCTGCTGCGCAAGCTCAGCGTCGGAGGCCCTCCATGACTCAGACCGTTCACGGCTTCCTCGCCGCCGTCGTCGCGCGCCGGGTGTTTGTGTTCGGGCATGTGCCGGGCGTCGCCATGCGCGCCAACGTCCGGAGGCGCCCGAGGGCCGCCTCTCCTTCGAGCTCCGCCAGCGCTCGGCGACGTGAGCGGCTGATGCCTCACCGCCGCGCGGAGCACGCCATGGGGACTCTCACGCAGCCGGCGTGGGTTCTGGCCATCGTGCTCGGCGTCGCGCTGTCCGCGGCCGCTTGCGGCGACGGCGTCGCCAGCGGGCCCGACGTGCAGGTCGAGACCGAGGTCGAGGCCGAGGTGGAGGCCGAGGCCGAGCCTGAGCGAGGCGACGTGGCCGAGACGAGCGGGCCCGAGACCGAGCCCGGCGACACCGAGACCACGGACGACGGCGAACCCGACGCCGACGCAGCGGGCGGCGCCGAGACCGCGCCCGACCTTGAAGGCGACCTTGAGGCCGACGCCCCGCC
>CAZNZH010000138.1:0-10153 GCA_964577445.1 uncultured Myxococcales bacterium | reverse complement strand
CGGGATCTTCTCGCTGTCCACGCGCAGAGTCACCCGCACCCACACGCGCTCCTTGGTCACCGTGTCGATCTCGCCGCCCCGATAGACGATCGCGTCCACCTTGCCCGCCGGGACGCCCGCGATCTTGACCGGCGAGCCGACCTTCAAGTCCGACGTGGTGTCCACGTCGAGGAAGAGATCGCCGCGCCCGGTGGTCGAGCAGTCGCCGAGCATCACGATAAAGCCGGCCAGCAGGCCGACGCACACCGTGACCAGGATCCCGACCTTGACCTCCATCGTCTTCTCACCCACGCCGCGCCGCTCCCTGGGCCCCAAGAGCCCGCTCGCGCTTCCCCCACCCCGGCATCGCTGTCCGTCGCTCCGCTAGGGTCTCAGTCGCGCCGCTTGACGATCTTCTGTGTCACCGGGAGCTGACGCACCTCGTGGGTCGTCTCCTGAATCGCCGTCGTCGTCTTGTCCTCGGTGACCTCGATGACCAGCTCCGAGTAGCCGATGCTGGTCGCCACCGCGTCCACCACGCCGGCCTTCTCGGCCTCGGCCGCCAACAGCCACCACGCGTCGCGGATGCGCGCGCGGTACTTGTCGGGCGCCATCTTCAGCCGCCCCGCGATCTCCACGTGCAGGCCGTCGAGGTAGCGGGCCAGGAAATCCAGCCGCGAGCGGTTGGTCGGGTCCTCGCCCGCGGTGCCGTAGGACGCCTCGTGCAGCATGATCGTCGCGTGGTCGAGCGCGTACCGCTTGTCGCAGAACGCCAAGATGATGGCGGCCATCGAGTAGGCCTTGCTCTCGACGAGGCAGTAGACGGGGCTCTTGAGGCCGCGCATCGTGTCGATGAGGGTGAGCCCCGCCTCCACCGACCCGCCGCCGCTGTTGATGATCAGCCAGATGGGCTCGTGGCTCTGCTCGTTGAACTCGAGCACCGCCTTCTGCGCCTTCTGCATCAGCCCGTCGCTGATCCCGCCGTCCACGCGGAAGAGGCGGCTGGTCAGCTCGATGTGGCCCTTCTTCGGGGTCCCGTCTTTCGATCGCGCCGAGGCGAGAGGCGCCACGGTCATGACCAGGGCCGAGACGGCGCACAGGGCGACCGCTGCGGTCAAGAGGCGGCGGATCAGGGCGGGACAGCTCGACATGGGGCCTCCTCGGGGGCGCGCGGCGAAAATCGGGTGACGGCGGGATCTCGGGCTGGGCTGGCAACGACCCCGTGACGTTCACACGTGGATTGAAGGATTTAGCCGGGCGGCGCGCCGGTGGCAAGCGCCCGCCGCCGCCGGAGCGTGGCGGTCACTCCGCCGGCAGCGCCGGGTCGCGGTGGCGGAGCTCGACCGGGGGCGGGATGCGCACGCGGAAGATGTTGTTGTTTCTGTACGCGAAGGTCAGCGTGACCATGCGCTCGTCGAAGTCGCCCAGGCCCAGCGCTCCCGAATCGACGTTGAGGAACTTGGCGCGAAACGCGACGCCCAGCCAGAAGCCCGCGCCCCGGTTCGGGTCGGTGATCGGGACGTCCATGCCGGCGCCGAGATGCCACGCCAGCCCGCGGTCCTTTCGGTCCGGGGCCTCGCGGAGCCCGAGCCGCGTCAGGTCGAGATCCACGCCGAAGGACGCGTAGATGCTGGAGAGCCAGTACCACAGCCGGTTGTTGTAGACCGTGCCGAGCAAGAGCGGGTGCAGGTGCCCCTCAACGCCGAGGCTCCAGCGCGTGACCTGCACGCGCGTCGCGTCGAGGGCCCGGGTGCTGTATCGCGCGGCGAAGACGCTGCCCTGGATGTCGAGCACGGAGAGGACCGTGGCCAGGCGCAGCGAGCCGCCGAGGACCGGGCCGACGGACTCGCCGGGGCGCGCGTCCCGCCGAAACACGAGGCCGGTGTGGGCCTGAATCGCCCAGAAGGCGCCTTGGTATTTGTGCACCTCGGCCTCGGCCGCGCTCGCTCGAGGCGCCATGAGCAGCAGGGCGAACGCGGCGACCAGCGCGGCCGGTCGCGGGCGGCGCTTTTGACAGGTCCGCTCGGGGCGTGGAGTCTCCGCGTTCATGGGGCTTTTCCTACCACGATTCGCGGCCCTCTGTGCCACCCTCGCGTCGGTCGCGTCCCCCTTGGCGACCGCGCCTGCCGGTGCCGTGGGGACCGAGCCGGCCGGGGCTGGCGAGGATCGGGCGACCCGCGCGCTCGCCGAGGTCGGTGAGGGGGCGCTCGCGCTGCGCTCGGGCCGACTGGTCGCGGCCTGCGAGTCCTTCGGGCGGGCGGTCCACCTCACGCCGACCTGGGCGATGGCGCGCCTGGAGTACGCCCGGTGCCTGCGGCTGCTCGGGGACCCCCGCGGCGAGGCGCCGGCCCATCTGGAGGTCGTCCTGGCCGCGCTGGCCGACCGCGCCGCGCCGTTTGTCGAGCGGGCGCATTATGAGGAGGACGCTGGCCGGATGACCGAGGCCTTCGCGGCCTACCGCCAGGCCGAGAGCCTGTCGCGCGGCGACCCGGAGACCGAGGCCGGCCTCGCGCGCTGCGCGGCCACCAGCGCCGGGCTCACCACCTTGGAGCGCGTCAGGCGGGCCAGCCGCGGCTCACCCGCGCTCCTGGCGGCTTGGTGGCGCGTCGCCGAGGTCGCGGAGGCGGTGGGCTTCCTCGACGAGGCCGAGCTTGCGTTGCGGTATCTCGTCGACCACAGCACGGCTCCGAAGCGCGCCGCCGCAGCGCTGGCCGCGTTCGCCCGGCGCACCGCCCGGCCCGCCGCGATGCAGCGCGCGCGGGGGGTGTTGGCGCAATGAACCGCGAGGGTGCGGTCGCCGGGAACTTCTGCCTGCGCCCCGATGTCGGAGCGGGAGGGTGAGGCGGTCGCGTCGCTCGCAGTCGTTGTGGCAGCGCGGCCGACTCAACCCTTGACGCATCAATTGCACAGGCCCTAGATTGCCGGTCGCTGTGCCCCAGGCCCAGGCTGGCCCGAACCCCCGGACCTGTCCCCAACCCAGAGGTCACCCTCCATGAAGCTTGGCCATATCATCGCGCTCGTCGGCGCGGCCCTCGTCGTCCTCGGCGCCGGAGTGCTCGACTGGCAGCACTTCGCGCTCGCTGATGTGACCGCGCTCGGCTACCAGATCCCCACGACCGGACAGGGGGTGCTCGGTCTCGGGTTCGCTCTGGCGCTCACCAGCCTGCTGGGGCTGCTGACCCGCAAGCGCAAGCAGTTCGCGACGGTGACGCTCTTCGTCGCGTCGAGCTTGGTCGCGTGGCTGGTGGCGGCCCACGTGACGCGCTCCAGCTCGTTTGTGCTGATGCCCTTCGAGGTCGTCGACATGGGGGTGGGCTACACCCTCGCGGCCTGGGGAGCCTTCCTCGGCTTCTTCGGCGGCCTGGCGGTGCTCGCGGCCGAGCCGGCTTGGGACCCACGCGCGCAGTTTCTCCGCGTGGCGCTGCTCTGGGGTGACACGGTCATCCAGGAGCGCGTCCTTCAGGAGCCGCAGACCTTCCGAATCGGCGAGGACCTCCGAAACGACTTCATCCTCCCGGCCGACAAGCTGCCGAAGAAGTTTCCGCTGTTCCGAGCGAGCCGGAAAGGCAACTACAGCATCGGCCTGAGCTCCGATCTCGACGGCGAGATCACCGTCAACCGCAACACCCAGCCCATCGGCGAGTTCACGAAGCTCGCGACCGAGAACGTCGGCGGCATCAACTACGTGGACGTCGGCCCCGGCGACTGGGGCATGCTGCACCTGGGCGAGCTGTCGGTCTTCTTTCAGTTCGTGCAGCCCGACTCGCGGGTCGGCCGGAAGGGCTTCTTCGCCTTCGACGAGCTGGTCATCGCGTGCGTCTGCCTGTCCTTCGTTCTCCAGGTGGGCTTCATCTTCGGCTCGCTCTTCCTCTGGCAGGAGAGCACCGACCGCTTGGTGAAGGCCAACGAGAAGAAGATCCCCCACGTCGAGGCGGTCGTCCTGGACCCCGAAGAGCCGGAGCCCTTGGAGGACGGCGAGGAAGAGGACACCACCGCGAAGAAGGCGGCGGATGAGGAGGGCAAGTTCGGCGACCCGGACGAGGACCCCCTGAAGGAGTCCAAGGTCCCGAAAAACGAAGGGAAGATGGTCGACAAGATCGACCCGAAGAAGGTCGGCCTCAACGATCTGCTCTCGTCGAACAAGCTGACGGGTGAGGGCGCGCTGGCCAACATCCTGAACTCGAACACCGAGGGCTTCTCCAACAAGATCGCGGTCGCCATGGCCGGCAGCGGCTCCGAGTTCGTCATGGGCCACGGCGCGGGCGGCCTCGGGTTCGAGGGCACCGGCAGCGGTGGCGGCGGGGACGGTGGCTACGGCCGTATCCACGGCATGGGCAAGATCGACACCGGCGGCGGCATGGGCGTGAAGGCTGGCCTCGGTCAAAAGAAGGCCAAGCGCGTCGGCGCCATCTCGGTCGGCTCCGGTGCGACCCAGGGCTTCTGCAAAAAGGGCAACATCCAGAGCGTCGTGAAGCGCCGCGCTGGCGCCATCCGCGCCTGCTACGAGCCGCGCTTGCAGGTGAACCCGAAGCTGTCGGGCAAGCTGACCGTGCGCTGGACCATCGGCGTGGACGGCGCGGTCACGGGTGTCTCTGCGACCGGCGACACCCTGGGCGATTCGGCGACGACCAACTGCGTGCTGCGCGTGCTGCGCCGCATGCGCTTCGACAAGCCGGAGGGCGGCATCTGCGTCGTGCAGTGGCCCTTCGTCTTCAGCTCGGGCGGCTGATAGGCGGCGGGGCCACCGGCGCGGGCGCGACCGATGGGGTCCGGCCGCGCCGCTACGCATCGCTGTGGCCGCACGCCCTAGCGCAGGCGGTCTTGGAGATCGCGTAAGCGCGCGGCGTCGGCTGCGTGGTGGCGCTCGGCGACCAACGCCAGCAGCCTGTCCCGGGCGAGGGCGAGCTCGCCGGTGGCCTCGTAGGCGTCGGCGAGGCGGCGCAAGAGCTGCGCTCGGTCGCCCTCGGCGCGGGCGAGGCGGTGCTCTGCGGAGGCGATGGTCTCGGCATAGAGGCCCGCGCGCGCGAAGACCTCGCTGGGATCGTCGGCCTGGTCGGCGTACCACGCGTCGTCGCCGGCGGAGTGGCGCAACGCGCTCCACAGGTCGACGGCGCGCTCGCGGGCCGGCGCAGGGCAGGGGAGGGACCCGTCGAGGATGGCCTCGAGGTGTCGCTCCAGCTCGCGGCGGGCCGCTACGCTCAGGCGCGGCGTGCCCATGATGCGGTGGACCAGGACGTCGTGCCAGGGCGAGGCGGTGCGCAGGGCGGCGTGGAGCAGGCAGCGCACCGCCTCGGCCGTGGGCGGGCCGTGGAGGAGCTGGGCGGCCGCCATCGCCAGCAGATCGTCGGCGATGGCGCGCAGCACGAGGTCGCCGTCGTCGAGCACCGTGTCGGCGACCAGCGCAGCCAGCGCCGGCACGTCGTCGCTCTCGGTGGCGTCCAGCACCCGGGTCAGCCAGCTCTCGGGGCTCCAGGCCGGGGCGTCGACGCTGGCGCCGCGCTGGCGCTCTAGCCAGGCGAGGGCCGGGGCCGGCAGCGCCACCGCCAGCTCCTGTGTGTCGGCGGCGCGCAGGTCGGAGTCGGCTCGTCGGGCGGCGGCGGCGAAGAGCGGGAGGTGGGCGGCCTCGCCCCGCTCGAGGGTCAGCAGGCGGCGCTTGGTCTCGACGCCGCCAAGGTAGCCCGTCATCGCCCCATCGGCCGCGACCACGCGGTGGCACGGGACGATGAGGGGCAAGGGGTTGCGGCCACAGGCGCGGCCCACGGCGCGGACGGCCTCGGGGCGACCGAGGGCGGCCGCGAGCGAGCCGTAGGTCTCGGTCTCGCCGTAGGGGATCTGCAGCAGCGCGGCCCAGACGCGCCGCTGAAATGGGGTCCCGCGGAGATCCAGCGGCAGCGTGATGCGCGGCGTGCGCCCGTCGAAGTACGCGGTCAGCCAGCGCTGAGCGCGGCGAAGCGCCGCCCGGTCCTCTTGGACCAAGCGGGCGCCGAAGCGGGCGACGGCCTCGGCCAACGCAGCTTCTAGGGGTTGGACCCGGAGAAACTGGAGGCTCGCCAAGCCTTGGTCCGAGGCGCAGACGAGCAACTGCCCGACGGGGCTGTCGGTGAGCGCCCAGCCGAGCACCAGGCCGTCAGACCTCGTGACGCTCCTCCGCCTTTTGAACCTCGACCGTCTGCGCCTTCGCCTTGGCGTCCTCGATGGCCGGGGTCACGTCGACGGGGTCGCGGTCTTTGTCGGAGACCGCCTTGCGGAAGGAGCGGACGCTCTTGCCGAGCGCGTCGCCGATCTGCGGGAGCTTCATCGGGCCGAAGATCAGCAGCACGATGACCAGGATGATGATGAGCTCAACGGGACCAAGGCCGCCGATGAAGGCGAGCGACAGGTCAGGAGCAGCAAGCATATCGCGTCCGGGGTGGGTGGAGTTGCCGCGGTCGTTGTCAGGGTGCCGCGCGACGCGCAGCCTACCAGCGCACAACCGCGCTGGCGACTACGGATACGAATTCCAGGTGAGGGGAGCGGCTGGGCGCGTCGGCCGATTCAAGGGACGAGGCCCTTGATCTTCTCGCCGACGTTCTGAACGCGGTCGATGGTCTTCTGGGTGCGCTCGACGCTCTTGGTGGCCTTGTCGCCCATCCGCTCCGGGGCCTCGACCACGTTCTCCACCTTGTTCGCGGCGTCATCGGGCTTGGCCAGCAGCGCGTTCTGCTCGCGCCGGAGGTCGTCCATCTTCTTCTCCGCGTCGGCGGGGTCTTGGACGCGCTTTCGCGGCTCCTTGCCCTTCTCCACGGTGTCGCCCCAGGCCACGATGACGTCGTAGTCCTCGTTTTCCCAGTCGATGCGGTGGGTGCGCGTGTCGGGGTGATTCATGATCTTGATGAGGAAGTACGCGGCCCGCATGGACTCCGGCTTGTACCAGACGTGGGGCTCGTCGTAGGGCTTGCCCGTCTCGGTGATCTCGGTGATCGGGTAGCCCAGCTTCTCCATGCTGGCCTCGAGGTTGTCGACGTTCTCCTCGCCGCGCTCGCCGAGGCTGTTGCCGATCTTGATCTTCGCGTAGCCGGTCACCTCTTTGAACTCGGCGCTGGTGTCGCGAATGGACGAGAAGTCCGAGTCGGTCCGAGCCTTCTTCAGGTAGTTGATCGCGGCGTCGTCGCCGATGTCCTGCAGGCAGCGCAAGGACTCGACCGAGGACTTGGCGTCGCCCTTCATGGCGTAGAGCGCCGCCGCGTTGTAGCGGCCCTTGGGCCACCCGGGCGCGGCGTCGACCGCGTCGAGGTAGTAGCCGAGCGACTTGTCGAGATCGCTCTTCTTGTAGGCCTTGAAGCCCTTCTTGAACGCCGCCTCGGCCTTCTTGAGGGCGCCCTTGTCCGGGGTGGGCACGTCGCACTTCTTCCTGACGACCACGGGCTTCACGGGCTTGGGCGCCTCGACGACCCGCGCGGGGAGCTCCGTCTCGCCCAAGCGGGCGAGGGCGAGCTTCGCGACGTGCGCGTCTTGCTCGTTGCCGCCCACGTACAGGCGCTTCATCGCGGTGATGACGCGGGCGCGGTAGTCGCCCTTGACCGCGGCGGGGTCCTGGTAGGCCTGAAAGAGCTTCACGCAGCGGCTGATGGCGTCCAGCGGCGTGGCGTCCGGCTGGCCGAACGCGGTGTCGTCACAGCCGGCGCTCTGCTTTTTCCACGGGCTCTCAGCGCCCAGCGCGGGCAGCGTGGTCACGAGGAGCGCGCCCGTGAGCAGCGCGGCCCCGAGGCGTGCGGGAGAGCGTGCGAGGAGACGTTCGAGGTTCAGGGTCATGTGCGCTCCTGGGGTCGCCCGCGAAGGTAGCATCCGGCCCGGAGACGCGGCAACGACTCAGCCAGCACGACCATTCCGATGGCGGCGCGGGTCATGAGCGCGTGACCTCTGACCGCACCGCCGAGCGTCAGCGCTCGGTCATCTCTTCAGCGCGCCGCCACGCGACCTCGACGTGGCGGGCCTTGAGCTGGAGCGCCGCGGCGAGCCGCTCGGTCAGCGCGCGCTCCTGAGTGTCGATGACGCCGTCGGCGAAGGCCATCATGATCGCCTGCTGAAAGACGTAGAGCCGCACCTCGTAGGCGGGCAGCTCGGAGGGGTCGGGCAGCTCCGGGACAGGCGCGCCGGGCGCCAGCATCGCGGCCACCGATGCCTCCATGGCCTCGTCCAGGCGGAGGAAGCTACAGATCTGGCGGATGCGCGCCTCTTCGCTGGGGTCGACGTTGCCGTCGGCGCGGGCGATGGCGACCATCGCGCGGATGAGGACCATGCGGTCGTCGGCGGGTTCGGCGGCTGGCTCGTTGGCGTCACTCATGGCCCGTATTCCACGCTGAGCGGCGCCCCGTGTCAATTGCCCGCGCTCGGCCGGCCTTTCTGGACCGGCCCGCGTGCTTTGTTAGGCTCTGGCGATGGCGCGCCCCACCCCGAAAAAGCAACCCGCGCGTCCGAAGCCGGGCCTCCTGGGGCGCTTGGTCCGGGCTGCTTTGCTGCTGTGTGTGGTCGGCGCGTTGCTCGGCCTGGTCCTCTTTCGGGCGGTCACGGTCTACCTCGAGGCCGAGCTGCCCGACGTGCTCACCGTCGCGGATTACCGGGCCCACGCGCTTCAGACGACGCGGGTCCACGCGGCCGACGGGACCCTCATCGCCGAGTGGTGGCGCGAGCGCCGCACGGTGGTCTTTGGCGACCGCATCCCGCGGCACGTGCGCCTGGCCGCCGTGGCCGCCGAGGACGGCGATTTCTACCAGCACGAGGGGCTGGACATCCCCGGGATGTTCCGCGCGCTGCTCGTGAACCTGCGCGACGGGCGCTACACCCAGGGGGCGTCGACCATCACCCAGCAGGTGGCGCGCTCGTTTTATCTCAGCCAGGACAAGACGCTGCGGCGCAAGGTGCTCGAGGTGTTCTTGGCTCAAAAGCTCGAGCGCCACCTCGAAAAAGACGAGATCCTCGAGCTGTACCTCAACCAGATCTACTTCGGGCACGGGCGCTGGGGCATCGCGGAGGCCGCGCGGCACTACCTCGGCAAGTCGGTCCAGGCGCTGGAGGTCGCTGACGCGGCGCTGTTGATGGGGCTGGTGCCGGCGCCGGAGCGGCTCAACCCGCTGGACGACCCGAAGGGCGCTCAGGCCCGCCGCGACCGGGTGCTGGACCGGATGGTGGAGCGCGGGTTCATCGACGCGGCGGCGGCCAAGGCGGCCAAGGGCGCGCCGGTGCGGAGCGTCGCGCAGGACGACGAGGTCATCGCGGCGCCGTGGTTCGTCGACGCGGTGCGGCGTCGCCTCGAGCTGGCGGTCGGTGCGGAGCGGCTGACCGGCGGCGGGCTGCGGGTCGACACCACGCTGCGACCGGACGCGCAGGCCGCGCTGGAGCAAGCGGTCGCGACGCACCTGGGCACCGCCGAGGCGTCGCCCGAGGCCGCGGCGTTGCTGATGAATCCGGCGACGCGCGAGGTCCTGGCGCTGGTCGGTGGGAAGGACTTCGAGCGGTCGCCCTATAACCGCGCGGTCCAGGCGCGCCGGCAGGCCGGCAGCACGTTCAAGCCCTTTGTCTACGGCGCCGGGATGGAGGCGGGCGCGTTGTCGCCGAGCACCACCTACCCGAACTCGCTGGTGTGCTACCCGGGGGGAGGGCGGCGCTGGTGTCCGGCGAACGCCGACGGCCGGCACGACGGCGCGCAGGTGACGGTCACCGAGGCGCTGAGCCGCTCCCTCAACGTCGTGGCGGTCCAGGCGATGCGCGCCGCCGGGGTGGCCCGCGTCACGGACTTCGCCCGCCGCGCGGGGATCTCCTCGCCGATCCCCGCTGACCTCACCGCGGCCCTGGGCAGCGCCGATGTCTCGCTGATGGAGCTGGTCGACGGGTACGCGACCATCGCGGCGGGCGGGGTCGCGGGGAGGCCGGTGCTGATCCGACGCGTCGAGTCGCCTGACGGCAGCGTGATATTCTCCGAATCTCCGCGGCTGAGACACGCGATCCCAAGCCCCATCGCGGCCGCGCTGACCGCGATGCTCGAGGGCGTCGTGGCGACGGGGACGGGCCGAAATGCGGCGCTGAACGGGGTGCGGGTGGCGGGGAAGACCGGCACCACCAACGATCGCGTCGACGCCTGGTTTGTGGGGTACACGCTGCCCGCGAGCGGGCCGGCGGTGGTCGGCGGCGTCTGGGT
>CAZNZH010000137.1:0-10215 GCA_964577445.1 uncultured Myxococcales bacterium | reverse complement strand
CTCGCGCTGGTCCAGCCCGAGACCCAAAGCCGCACCGAGATCGCCTACACCAACGCCACGCTCTCGTCGGTGGACCTGCAATACCAGTTCAACGCCGCGTTTCAGGCCGACAAGTTCGTCCCCACCAACCTCAACGGCATCCTCGAGCAGCTCGTCTTTCAGTGCCACGAGGAGTGCGCGGCGGTCAGCGCGCGCGGGTCGAGCTGCGCGCGCGACCTCGTGAGCATCCACACGCGGCTGAACGCGCGCATCAACAGCACGCGCAAGCTGCTGGCGGCGGTGAAGGGGGAGGTGAAGCCCCTCGACGGCACGCTGGCCGCGATCCCGGTCGACGGTGCGGAGATGGCGGACCGCTTCGGTGTGCCGCAGTCGAGCGACCTCCCGCAGGTGGACCCCGCCTTCTTCGACATCACCGGCCACCCGGTGCTCTCCACCGGGATCTTGGGCTCGGCCACGGACTTCTCGGTCCAGCAGGAGTACATGCGCCAGCTCATCAAGCTGGTGCGTGCCGACGACGGCACCATGCGCCACGAGCACCACATGGGCGCTATCACACACACGACCCCGGTCGTTCAGGAGGCCCCGCGGATCGGACAGTTTCCGATTCGTAGCTGGAACAAGTACGTGGACACGCCGCTCACCGACGTGGGCTTTACGTACGCGCCGAAGTGCCGGCCGACGGTGCTGTACACCGGCACCCACGACGGCCTGATTCATGCGTTCCGCGTCGACCACCAGCTCAGCCCGGCGACCGGCTGCGCGGCGGTCCCGTCTCAGGACGACGATGAGGTCGGCCAAGAGCTCTGGGCGATCGCACCGCAGCATCTGCTGTCGAACGCGCACTCATTGGTCGGCCGCTACCACTTCTTGATGGACGGCCAGATCGCGATCCGCGACGTCCTGTTGCAGCGCGGCAATCCCGTGACCGCCGACCTGGACGTCGAGGCGGCTCAGTGGCGCTCCGTCCTCCTCGCGGGCTACGGCGTCGGCGGCCGCGGCTACATCGCGCTCGACGTGACCAATCCCCTGGCGGGCCCGAAGGTGATGTGGGAGCTCGACCAAAAGCGGCGGTGCGTCGCTGGGACGTGCAACACCGCAATCGCTGGTGCAGACAACGATTTTGGGAAGCTGGGTCTCACCACCTCGCGTCCGGCTTTCGGGACGGTCTTCCTCGGCGGCTCGGAGCTAGGCGTCGCTATTCTGGCCGGTGGCGACTCCCCCGACGACTCGTCGAATCCAGAGGCGGGGCGCGCCGTGTACGTCGTGAACCTGGCGACCGGCGCGAAGCTGGCCGAGTTCTCCAACTCCACCGGGACGGTGCTGGACGAGGCGGGCGCCGTGACCACGCTCACGAGCGCTTTCACCGGGTCGCCGACGGTGTACTCGGACACGCCGGGCGTCGTCTCCACCCGCGCGTTCTTGGGTGACGCCGGTGGTCGCATGTGGCGCCTCGACCTCGACAGCACGTCGAAGGCCGACTGGAAGCTTGAGCTCTTCTACGATCCTTACGGGACATCGGGCCCGCTGGCCGCGACGGTGCGCGAGGAGCGCCAGCCCGCGTTCGGGCGGCCCGCCGTCGCGCTGGCCAACGCCAGCGGCGACCTCGCGGTGGTCTACGGCACAGGGGACATCGACTTCGTCAGCACCAGCGCGACGATCAAGTCCGGCTTCTTCTCGGTGCAAGAGGTCCAAGGCACGGGCGGTCGCGTCATCGGCGAAGAGCGCTGGTATCACCTGCTCGAGGCCGAGGAGAAGGCCACCGGCGAGCCGCTGATCTTCAACAGGGTGGCGTACTTCACCTCATACCTCTTCGACCCCCTCGACGCCTGTCTGAAGGGCAGCGGCCGGCTCTATGGTCTTGATTTCATTGATAATGACGGTGATCCCGCCCGGCCGATCGGGGCGCTGGACGAGGACGGCGACCCCCTCACTCAAGACCCGGTGGCCTACGTCAGCACCGGCACCGCGGTGCCCTACGGCGTACAGGTCATCGAGCGTCCGGCGTGCATCGCCGACATCTCGGGCGGCCAGGTCTCCGGAGCGCCGACCCCGCCGGGGGGCGTGGTGCGCGGTGACCTCGAGTTGGTGGTCAACGTAGCCCGTGGCACCGGCGGCGCGGCGAACATGACGCCGCCCAACGTGGCCGCATCGCAGATGGGCGCCAGCGCGATCTCACGGACGCTCTCAGCCTCGGGCGAGATGCTCCAGTCCTCCGCGTGGGGCTATGTGCTTTACTAGATCCAAGCAGCGCGACGCGGGCGACCCTCGCTCGGCGAGGCGGCTCCTCTGGCTACCGGCGCTCCTGATGTGGGGCGCGGCCGGCTGCGGGCCGGCTGCCCCGCCTGCTCCCGATCCGGCGGTCGAGGCCGCGACTCCCGCGGCCGAGGCGAGCGCACCCGCAGACCCGCGGGTACACCGGCTCGACGCCTTCGGAAACCTGCGCGGCTCCGGCCGCTCAGAGCTGGGCTTCGAGATCCCGGTCGGCGCGGAGCGGCTGGTCGAGGGCGTCCGCGGGCCGGTCTACTACGTGGACGCGAACAAGGAGCGCCTGGTTCGGTACTTCCGAAGCCGCGGCCACAGCCTCATCGAGCGCCTGGACGGGCTCGAGATTCATCACACCGATCGCACCCTGCGCGCGGCGGAGGACGTCTCGGAGGACGCGCTGATCCGGGCGTCGCAGGGGCCCGGGCCCGGTTGGACGCTGCGCTTCGACAAGGGGGTGCCGACGCCGCTGGCGAAGCCGGCTCTGCTCGAGCTCATCGCGGCCGAAGCGACCGCCGCGCCGGCGGAGGCGCTGGCCGACGACCCGGCGAAGGCGGCGAATGCGGAGCGTCCAGGCAAAGATGGCGAGCGCCTCGAGGACGCACAGGGGACGCCGGGGGCCGCGAAGAGAGCGACGGGGGGGGCGGGCGGAGGCGGGAGCTCGGGCGCCGATCGCGCCGCGCTGAAGAGAGAGGCGCTTGGGCGAAAGATCGATCCCAAGCGGGGGCGCGACCGATCGCAGGCCATCTACGAGTACGTCAAGGCGAACCCCGGTCGAGGTTTTCTCGACTGATAAGGCGTCGCGCTCCGGCGGCTCGCTCGGCCGACGGCGATTTGGAATCCTGCGCGCCACGGGGCGGTTGCATCGGCTGGCCCGGGTGGCCAAGATCGCCGCGACCGGTGGAGGTAGACCGTGCGGAGTTTGCGACGGGGTGTGTGGCGGGCGGCGGTGATCGGGCTGGCGGTGGGCGCGATGGCCTCGACCGCCCAGGCAGAATCAGACGATTCGCGGCTCGGCCTCGGCCTGAAGGCCGTGGTGCAGGGGGCCGAGAGGCCGGCCATCACCGTGACCCCGCGGGACGGGCTGCGATCCATCGAGGTGACGCTGACCCGGAAGAGGGACGGGCAGGTCCAGCGGCTCAAGGCGACCAAGATCGCGGCGGGCCAGAGCAAGGCCCTCACGTTTCAGCAGCCGGTGGGCGTCGACGAGTACGAGGCGGCGTTCGTCGCGCGGTGGGCTGACGGCGAGGAGTCCAGCTTCACGACGGTGTTCAGCGTGACGCGGGTGGGGAAGCTGGAGCTACAGATCGCGGCCGGCGACGTCGACCTGGAGGGGCGCACCCTCACCTTCCGAATGACCAACCCCGCTGCCAGCGCCGAGCTGATCATGCTGGGCGAGCACGGCCGCCGGCTCGGCACGACGGAGCTTCGCTACCGCGGCGAGCCCCCCGGGACGCCGCTGCGCCTGACCTGGGATGACGTGCCGGGCGAGGTGCTCGCGATGGACCTCAAGGTGACGGATATCGCCGGCTTTTGGACCGGGATCCGCATCACGCCCTTCCACATCGAGATCCCCCACGATGAGGTCGAGTTTGAGAGCGGCAGCCACGCCATCCGCGCGTCGGAGGAGCCGAAGCTCGACAAGACCTTGGGGCTCATCCGTGAGGCGCTGGCGAAGCACGGCACGCTCTTGTCGCTGCGGCTGTATGTGGGTGGCTACACCGATACGGTCGGGGGTCGCGCCAGCAACCAGGGGCTCTCGACCCGGCGGGCGCGCGCGATCGCCTCGTGGTTTCGCAGCCACGGCCTGAGCGCGCCGATCCTGTTTCAGGGCTTCGGCGAGGACGTGCTCGCGAAGCCCACCCCGGACGAGACGCCGGAGGCGGCCAATCGGCGCGCGATCTACATCCTGGCGAGCCAGCCGCCCACGGGACCGTCGGTGCCGCGGGGCGAGTGGCAGGCGCTCTGAAGGACGGCGCGGGGCACGCCCTGCGGCGGGCCGGCCCCGCTCAGCGGTAGCGCCGCCGCGGGCTACAAGCCGACCGGCACCGTGGGGATGATGTAGAGGGCTTCGGCGTGGAAGGGGACCTTCTGGTCGTCCTCGACGCGGGCCGTGAAGATGAAGCCCGACAGCGCTATCTGCGTGAACGGGATGGTCAGCGAGACCGCGAGGCTCGGGTCGGTGACCGAGCCCGAGATCTTGCCGCTGTCGCTGATGGAGAGGCCCTGCGGCAGCCCGCCGTTGGGGACGAGACCCTTCACGAGGTCGGACAGCGGCGCCTCGCTCCAGTGGTACGGCTTCTTGCCGCCCTTGGCCTCAAGCTGTCCGTTGTAAGGCACCGGCACGCCGCTGACGATGACGATGAGCGGCAGCACGATGAGCTTGGTGACGAAGAGGTCCACCTCGGTCGCGCCGATGATCTGTAGGGGCGCGATGACCACCGTCAGCTTGAAGTCCTTCTGGGCGACCAGGGGCGGCGTCGAGTTGTCGAACACCTTGACGGTGAACTCGTAGAGGCCACTGTCCTCGGCCGCCCCGGAGATCTTGCCGCCAGCGCCGAGCTCGAGGCCGGCGGGCAGCGCGCCCGCGGAGATGCCCCAGAAGAGGGGAGCCGTGCCGCCGAGCGCCTCCAACTGGACGGTGTAGGGCTCGCCCGCCTTGCCCTGCGGGAGGGGAGAGACCGTCTTGATCGTCAGGCCGTGCTCGACGACCTCCAGGGTCAGGCCGACGGTGCGCGTCTCGCCGCGGGCGTCCTCCACGGTGGCGAAGAAGGGGAACTCGCCGGTCTGCTCGCTGAAGCCGGCGAGGTCTCCGGTGGCGCTGAGGCTCACGCCCGTCGGGAGCGTGCCCTCGTCGAGGCGCCAGGCGTAGGGGGGGACGCCGCCGACCGCCTCGAAGCGCTGCACGAACGCGGTGCCCTGCAGGACCGGCTCCAGGGACTCGGTCACGATCTTGAGGTCGGGCACCGCGCAGACGTTGTCGGTGCAGCGTTCGGTCGGGTCGCAGTCCGCGTCGACACCGCACTGCACACAGGCGCCCTCAAAGCAGGTCAGGTCGGCGTCGCAGGGCCTGCGCTCGAACGCCAGGCCGGCCTTGTTGCACACCAGCAGAGCGCCGTTGAAGCAGCCGGTGACGTTGGGCGGGCAGATGCGCTCGCGGGGGACCTTCGAGTCGCCCTGGTCCAGCGCCGCGTCGCCGGGGCCGGTGTCGTCGGGGCCGGCGTCGTCGGGGCCGGCGTCGTCAGCGTCGAGAGCCGCGGTGTCCGCGCCAGGGTCGGCGGCGGCGTCGGCGCCGATGTCGCCGAGCGTGTCTTGGGGGCCGTCGGCGCTGGTGTCGCCACAAGCGGGCAGCGACAGCAGGACGGCGACGAGGGCGAGGCGCGAGAGAGATGCGGCGCGGCGAACCATGGATTCCTCCGGGAGGGGCCACACGAGGCGGCCGGGACGAGGCGACGCAGTATAGCGGACGGAGGGCGTCGCGGGCTTCCGAATTGCGCGCGGCGCGTCTCGCGAGCCCGATCCGCAGGGCCTCTGGACGATCCGCGAACCCGTGGACGCTGGCGGCCCTGTGCCGACCGGGTGTCGCTCCCCGCGTGGGTGCGGCGCCGCGGAGCGCGGTCGCGGCGCCCAGCTTTGGCGCGGGTCACCTGCGAGATGGGGCGGCATCGCGCGCTCGGCGAGAACATGGCACGCTGCGGGCACGCCACCTCCGCGGCGCCCGTCTCCCCTCCTGCCTCCTGGACCGCGCCTTGCTCTGCGCCCGCTTCGCCCTCCGGCTCGCCCTCGCCTGGACAGCGCTCTCCGCGTCGGCTGGCGCAGCGTCGGCGAGCACGGTCGATCTCTTCGGCTACGGCGCGCGCGGCATCGCCATGTCGGGAGCGGCGCTGTCGTCGACCAGCGGGCACGCCGCCGTCTACTACAACCCCGCCGGCCTCGCCCTGGAGCGGCGCCCCTCCTTCGCCCTCGGCATCCAGGAGGGCTACTTCCGCCTCAACGCGAAGGGCAGCCGCCACGACGCCCGACGCGCGCCCGCGCTGCTGCTCGGCCTGGCCATGCCCCTGCCGCTGCGGGGCTGGATCGACCGCCGCATCGCGCTGGGTATGGGGCTGGTCATCCCGCAGAACTCGGTGCTCATCGCCGATCTCCACCGCCCGGGCGACACCGACTTCGTGGTCTTGGCCAACCGGGCGCAGACCGTGAGTATCCAGACCGCCCTCGCCTTCCGCCCCCACGACCGCCTCAGCCTGGGCATCGGCGTGTTGACCCTCGCCGGTCTCAAGGGCGGCGTCGAGGTGGCGCCCCGCGAAGGCGGCCGCCTCGGCTCCAGCGTCCGCGACGTCGTCATCGCGTCCTACTCGCTGGTCGTGGGGCTTCAAGCCCAGCCCACGGACTGGCTCTCCCTCGCGCTGACCTGGCGCGCCGAGTCGCGAGCCGACTTCGACTTCCCCGTCAACGCCGACCTCGGAGACACCGTGCCGCTGCCGGTCCCGACCCTCGATATCCGCGGCACGGCGCAGTACGACCCGGCCCAGCTCGCCATCGAGCTCGCGGTGCGCCCCCGCCCGTGGCTCCTGGTCGCGGCCAACGTCGCCACGAAGCGCTGGAGCACCTTCGACAACCCCATCGTCTACACCGCCGTGCCCGAGGACTACCCCGCCCAACCGGTGCCGGCCTTCCGCGACATCGTGGTGTGGCGGCTGGGCGTCGAGGGGACCGCCGACATCGGCGGCTGGCGCCTGCTGCCCCGGCTGGGCTTTGCCTGGGAACCCTCGCCGGTCCCCGAGCAGACGGGGCTTCACAATTACCTCGACAACGACAGGGCGATCGTGGGCGCCGGCCTCGGCGTTCGCTGGCGCAGCCTGCGCTTGGACGTGGCCGCCCAGTGGCACCTGCTCCGCGGGCGCACGGACACCAAGGACCCCGCGCTGGTCGACGACGCCGAGTCCAACCCCGGATTCCCAAGCATCCGCCACGGCGGGCGCGTGGTGCTCTGGGCCCTCGAGCTGGGGGCTGAGCTGTGAGAGGGTGTCTACGCATCGCCCCGCCACTTGGATTATATCAATCTTTTCGGGGACTTGCGCCTAGCTCGATCCGGATCCGGGGGAGCCGTCTGAGGCGCGCTCTGCTCTGTGGCCTGCTGGCGCTGCTGGCGGCCCCGTCCGCGCGGGCCAACCCCCTGGACGCGTTCGGGTTCGGCTCGCGCAGCATGGCCATGGGCAGCGCCACGACAGCCACGGTCGACGACTACTCCGCCAACTACTACAACCCCGCGGCCCTCGCCGCGGCCAAGGGCCTCCGCTTCGAGCTCGGCTACGTCTACTTGAAGCCCAAGCTCACCCTCAACGGCGCCGATCTGGGCGTCGATGAGCACCGCGGCTTTCAGGGCGGCTTCGTGCTGCCCGGCGAGCTCTTCCGCCACCGGGTGGCCTTCTCCATCGGGCTCTTCCTGCCGGACCGCCAGATCACCCGGGTGCGCGCCCTGCCGCAGAGCCAGGCCCGCTTCGTGCTCTACGACAACCGCCCGCAGCGACTGGTGCTCTCGTCGAGCCTCGCGGTCGAGATCGTCAAGGGGCTCTTCGTCGGCGCCGGCGTGACCTTCCTCTCCAACGCTCGCGGGGCCCTCGACATCAGCGGCTCCGTCGATCTCTTCGACAGCGACAAGACCGTCCTGCTGAGCTCGGTCGAGGAGAACCTCGTCGCCGTCCGCTACCTCACGGCCGGCCTGCTCTGGCACGCCACCGACAACCTGCGCGTGGGGCTCAGCTTTCGCGACCAGTTCTCCCTGGTCCTCGACGTCGATATCGTCGTCAAAGGCGCCGTCGTCGTCGACGGCGAGCCCCTGGTCGAGGACGCGTCGTTCAAGCTGCGCTCCCTCAGCCGCGACCTCTTCTCGCCGCGCCAGCTCACCCTCGGCGTCGCCTGGACCACCCCGCGCTGGCTGCTCGAGCTCGACGTGTCCTGGGTGCAGTGGAGCCGCTTCCCGCCGCCCACCGCCAGCGTGGCCATCGATCTCGACATCCCCGGGCTGCCCTTCACCATCCCGGGGTCTGAGCGCATCGCCGCCCCCGATTTCCACGACATCTTCGTGCCGCGCGTCGGCGCCGAGGTGCTCGCCCACGACGGCCGCCATGTGGCGCTGAAGCTACGCGCGGGCTACTTCTTCGAGCCCACGCCCGCCGGCCCGCAGCCCGGCGTCACGGCCTACATCGACAGCCACAAGCACGGGCTCTCGGCCGGGCTGGGGCTCAGCTTCAAGGGCACGGCGAAGGTCTTCCCGGAGCCCATCGAGCTGGACTTCGCCGGCCAGTTCCTGTGGATGCAGCGGCGCGCCTTCGAAAAAGACGACCCCGCCGACCCCCTGGGCGACGTGGTCGCGCGGGGGCGTTATGTCGGGGCCTCGACCAACCTGAAGCTGCTCTTCTGATGATGATGACGACCCCGACCATGGCGCGCGCGCTCTCGCTGCTGCTGCTCGGTGGCGTCGCCGGAGCCTGCGGTGCGCTCGGCGGCGGCGGCGGCGGCGGCGACAACCTGCCCAACCGCGGGATAAGCCCCTACGAGCGCGTGGAGCCGGGCGATGAGGACCCACCGGCGCTGCACGTCTTGGTCCCAGAAGACCGCCAGCTCACCGAGCTGCGTGAGCCCTCCGGCCTGCTCGAGGGTGGCCGGGTCGTCCTCTTCGTCGAGGTCCGCGACCGGGCGAGCGGTGCTGGCCACATCGTGCGCACGACCTCCGACGCGTCGGGCACGGTCTTCTCGCCGCCCACCGTGGCGCTGACCGCCGCGGACGTGGGCGACTGGGCCGGCGCTCGGGTCGGCGCGCCCAGCGTCATCCGCACGCCCGAGGGGTGGCTGATGGCCTTCGCGTACGGCGCGGGCGATGGGTTTGGGCTCGCGCGCAGCGACGACGGGGCGCAGTTCACGCCCGATCCGCAGCCGGTGCTGGTGCGCGACCCCGCCGCCGAGCGGGCGATCGACTCCCCGAGCCTCGCGCGCTTTGGCGAGCGGCTGCTGCTCTACTACGAGCGGGTCGCCGTCGAGGCAGGCGCGGCGCCGCACATCGCCTACGCCGAGATCGGCGGCGCGACGGCCACCCGGCTGGGGGCCGTGCTCGAGCCGGGCACAGGCTGCGTGGGCGCGGACGGCGCGGAGGACCCCTGCTGGGACCGCGCTGGCGTCGGCTCGCCCGAGGTTCGCGTCGCCCGCACGGCGACGGGCCGACAGCTCCTGCGCCTGTTTTACACCGGCTACTCGGGCAAGCGCGGCGACCTGGGGTTCGCGGCGTCGTTCGACGGGGCCGAGTGGAGCCGCTTCGTCTTCAACCCCGTCGTCGCCGAGAAGGCCGACGAGCGCGAGGCCACCAACCTGCGCTTCGGCGACGGGTATCTGCTCTACTTCGTCGAGGTCGGCAGCGGCGACGCCCACGGCATCGCCCTGGCCATCGACGATGCGGGCGTGGCCAGCGAGAGCTTCTGACCCTGTGACCGATTCGGCCCGGCCCCGCGCGTCAGGGGCAGGGCGTGTTGGCGAGCCCCGGGGTCCCCAGCAGGCCGTGGGGGCCGTAGGAGCTGGTGGCGGCGCACCACGCGGAGATGGCGTCGTTGCCGCTCGCGCTGGTGATCTCGGGCCGAGTTTGCATCGCAACCGCGACACCGCCCGGCCATCCGTTGACCCATACAACTCGGTCGATAATTACGCCACCGCAACGCAGCGTGATCTCGTCGAACACGTTGCCGAGGCTGAGCTTGGAGCCCCAGGCGAAGTCCATCGCCACGCCGCCGTTCGTCGCCGGATCCGCGCTCGCGCCCAACACCAGGCGGCCACCCGGGGCCACCAGCAGCGGGATCGGAGGGATGACCGTGGCGAGCGCGCCGCTGGCGTCGCTGACGCGGCAGCCGTCGAGCGCCAGGGCGACCTCGGTGGTGTTGAGCACCTCGAACCACTCGCCGGCGT
>CAZNZH010000136.1:3264-10229 GCA_964577445.1 uncultured Myxococcales bacterium | reverse complement strand
GTCGCCGTGCGACACCCAGACCTTCGTCGACCCGTACGCCATGTCAAGGTAGAGCGTCGCGACGCCCGAGTCGCTCCCGCGACGGTTCAGTTCCTCGAACGCCTTGACCGTGGCGAAGCACTCGGGGTGCATGCCCACGGGCTCGAGCTTGGCCTCCCTGATCGCGGACATGATCTGGCCGACGAAGTGGCGCGACGCGGCGAGGCAGATGACCTCCTGCTTGGCGCCGCCGACGGAAGGGCCCGCGCCCGGGCCGCCCGGTGCGCCCGCCCCGGCGACCGAGCCCACGGGCGTGGCGCCGTTCACGACGACGTGGCGGTAGACCAGGGCCTCCGGAGCGCACGCCAGCGCGGCGGGCACGGCCTGGCGCACCAGGTCGGGCAGCCCGACGTTGTCGCTCCGCGGGAACTGCATGTGCTTGCAGAACGTCTGCGCGGCGGGGATGGCGCACACCGCCCGCTTGCCCTTGAAGCCGACCGACTTGACCAGTCGCGGCAGGGCCTTGAACTGGAACTCGTAGCGCCGCGCGGCGTCGGAGAGGAAATCCTCCGGCGTGGGCAGGCAGGCCGCGGCGACGAGCGAGGTTGTGTCGCCACCGGACACCTGCAGCACCTTGAGCGACGAGACGCCGAAGTCGATCGCGATCGGCAGCACGCCGGGGCTGATCGAGTTGATGGCGGCTGATCGCATGCGTCCGAAGGAAACCAACGACATCGGCAAAGCCTCCCGCCGGGACCGGTGGACCCTCGGCCGCTCCGGGCGTCTGTCCCGCACCCGCGGAACACCCGTGGCCCATCGGCGAGCGGCGCGGACGGGTTGACCCGGGCTGACTCTGCGGGCCGCGGCAAAGACCGGACGGGTCGCGCAACCGGCGCATCCCGGAACGGCCCGTCCGAGAACCGGGGTGAGCGGAGCGGCGGGGGCGCGCGTCCGGTTGTCCGGCCGGCGCCGCACGGCATGGGCACGGGCAAAATCGCCGATATCCGTCGCGTGTTGAGGCTCCCGACAACCCGCGCCGCGCCGGGCATGGTGCTGGCCCTGCCGGTGCTGCACCCCGACAAGCCCGAGCACCTGCTGCTGCGCCCGGGCGTGCGCCTCGACGGCGAGATCATCGCCAAGCTGCGCGAACTCCGCGTCCCGCGCCTGTGGATCACCTACCCCGCGACCGACTACCTGCTGCGGTACGCCAGCCCCGCGATCATGGCCGAGCACGGCAAGCTCGCCGCCCGGCTGGGCGAGGCGTTCGACGTGGTGACCTCCGGCTGCCACGCCAACCTGGACTTCCACGTCTACGCCGACGCGGTGCGCTCGCTGATCCAGCGGCTCCTGGACGATCCGCAGGCCGCGGTCTTCATCGAGGGCATCCTCGACACGCGCCAGCCCCTCCTGGCCCACTGCGCCAACGTGTGCCTCATCAGCCTGCTCATGGGGCTCAAGCTCGACGGCTACCTGGTGACCGAGCGCCGGCAGGTGAACCCCCGGCGGGCCCAGAACGTCGAGAACCTCGGCGTCGGCGCCCTCCACACCGCACTGCTCGTCTTGCTGCCGGCCTTCCACGTCACCGCGTGGACCGGCACGCCCCTCCCCACGGGCAGCGCCGCCCTCATCGCCCTCCCCTTCCTCGCGCTCGTCGCCGCCGCCCTCCACCCGCAGCGCTGGCTCTCCCTCGGCGTCTACCCGGTCACCCACCTCCCCGCCCTGGTCGCCGTCCCCGCCCTCACCGGCCCCATCGTCTACGACGGCGTCCTCGGCCTCGCCGCCGTCGCCGCCGTCGCCGCCCTCGCCGCCACCTTCGTCGCCCTGGCGGTCCGCCCGCTCCCCGCCGCTCCCCGCCGCCCCCAGCGCCTCCGCGAGCACGCCCTCCCGCTCGGCGCCACCACCGTGTCGCTCCTCATCTTCGCGGCGTTCCTCGCCCCCATCCTCAGCGCCGCCGCCCCTCCCGACCCCCTCGCCGCCCAGCTCGCCCTCGTCGCCGGCACCGCGGTCGCCGGCTGGTTCGGCGTCCGCACCGCCCGCGGCGACATCGCCGACCTCTGGCTCGACCCGCGCGCCCGCGAGACCTGGCTCGGCGTGGTCCTGGCCGAACGCCGCGCCTCCACGCCATCGCTCTTGCTTTCTCTTGTGGCCGCCGTCCTACTCGGCTCCATCATCCTCGCCATCTACGGCCTCGGGACCTGACCGATGAAGAGCCTCCTGTTCTGGTTCGCCGCGCTGCTGCTCCTCGCCGCCGCGCTGTGGCTATTCCACTCCTCCAGCCAGTTCCTCCTCGACCACGACTACCTCGCCGGCCTGCTGCACGTCCTCGTCGGCCTCGCCGTTCTGCGCGCGGGCGTCGAGCTGGCCCGGCTCGGCGTCGTCTTGCGACTGAGGTCCCGATGAATCCCACGACTTCGCCCCCACGCCGCGTGCTGCCGCTCTTGTGCGCGTTCGCCTTCACCGCCTGCGCGGACGCCCCGCCGCCGCAGCCGCAGACCGGCCCGACCCTCATCGAGGCGCCCCACCTCACGGATTTCACCGACCCCACCTGGGCCCCCGTCACCCCCGAAGACACCGTGTTGGCCCGCGTAGCCGGTGCGCCGATAACCCTGGCCGCCGTCCGCGCATCCCAGGAGGCCAGCCCCGGCCTGGACGCCCGCGCGACCCTCGACCGCCTCGTCGAGCTGGAGGTCCTCGCCCAACACGCCGTCCGCCTCGGCCTCGACCAGCAGCCAGCCCCCCAGCGTGCGTGGCGCGAAGCCCTCGGCCAGGCGACCCTCCGCGCCTTCGAGACCACCGTTCACCCCGGCGACATCCCGATCGATCAGGTGCGGGCGATCTACGCGGTGCCCAAGGTGCGCCAGCGCTACGATCACTACGACGCCTGGGACATGGCCTACCTGATGATTAGCTGCTGCGCCGCCACCGTCGAGCGTTGCGACACTGAAGAGATCCTCGGGTGTTTCAACGAGGCTGGCCGCGCCATGGGCGAGATGTACGCCGAGCTGAAGGTGCTGACCGCGCCCGTTGAGCCCGACATCGACAAGGTCGAGGCCGTCATGCGCGAGTACCACGCCGCCAACGCCACCCGCTGGCCGAACTTCACGTTCCGCGAGCTGGCCTTCTACTACGATCCTTCAAAGCCCCACGAAGAGCAGAAGGGCTACGACATCATCGCCGAGAGCGTCGCCCGCGCGGTCATCGAGGCGCCCTTCGGCGTGATCCAGGCCCCGCTGCAGTCGAGCTTCGGCTGGCACATCGTGATGAAGAAGGCCCACGAGCCCGCGGTTCATAAGGGCCCTGATGACCCCGAGGTCATCGCAGACATCCGCAAGAACGCGATGCCCAGCTACCTGCGCGCCCGCTTTCAGGAGTGGATCAAGAAGCTGGTGGACGCGTCGGGCGCCAAGACTTTTCCCGAGCGGTTGGCGCTGCTCGACGACGAGCAGTCCGGCCCGGCCTCCGACGAGGTCTCAGCGCCCAGCGTCGCGCCCTGAGAGGGTGGCGACCTCGCACCCACGCGCCGCTCACCTACCCAGCCGGCAAGGGCGAGATCCCCTCGAAACGCGTCAAACCCGCGCCCCGAGCCGCTGAGATCGCCGCCCGCCACTCGCCGCTGCTGACCACGCGGTCGATCTCCGGGCGCCGGTCCGAGCGGTAGAGCGGCGCGTACTGGTCCATCACATGGACCCAGGTCTCGGGGCCCAGGGTCTCGCGCAGCCACGCGAAGATCGCCGCCGACTCCGCCTCGATCCCCGGCATCACGAGGTGCCGAACCAGCAGCCCCCGCCTGGCGATCCCGGCGCTGTCGCAGCGGAGCGGCCCGACCTGGCGGTGCATCTCCGCGATGGCCGCCCGCGCGACCTCGCCGTAGTCGCCGGCCTTGAGGTAGCGGCGGCCCAGCTCGGGAGACCAGACCTTGAAGTCGGGCAGGTAGAGGTCGACCACGCCGTCGAGCCAGCCGAGCGTCTCCACGCTGTCGTAGCCGCTCGAGTTGTAGACGATGGGGAGCCGCAGATCTCGGGCTGCCGCTATCTCGAGCGCCTCGAGCGCCTGGGGCACCACATGCTCGGGCGAGACCCAGTTGATGTTGTGGCAGCCGCGGGCCTGTAGCGACAACATCATCTCCGCCAGCTCCTCCGCGTCGACCTCACGGCTCGCCTTCGCCTGAGAGATCTCGTGGTTTTGGCAGAAAAAGCACTGAAGGTTGCAGGCCCCAAAGAAGATCGTCCCGCTGCCGCGGTGGCCCCGCAGCGCCAGCTCCTCGCCGAAGTGCGCGTACCAGGTCGACACCCGCGCTCGCCGCCCGGTGTGGCAGACGGCGGTCTCGTCGGCGAGGCGGTCGACGTCGCACGCGCGCGGGCACACGCGGCACCGCTTGAGGGCAGCCGTCGCGGCGGCGACCCGGCGGGTGAGCTCGCCGCTGTCGAGGAGCGAGCGATAGGCAGGCCAAGAGTCCACCCGCGCATCCTACACGGCTAACTCTGTAGGGAGTCAGCCCTTTGGCAGAGCCCGCGCGCAAGTCGTTGGAGCGCGTGTGTCCGTGTGCTAGGTTCCCCGCCCATGAGTCCACGTCTGGTCCAGATCATCGTCGGCGCCCTCCTCTTGGCGGCCAGCCTCTTCAGCGGGTGCCGGACCCTGGTCGGCGATAGCTGCTCCACCGACGCGGACTGCGGCAGCGGCCTGTACTGCGAGCGCTCGCTGCCCGGCGGCTACTGCACGTCGCGCACGTGCGAGAACCGGGGCTGCCCGGACGAGGCGCTCTGCGTGCGCTTCGACCTGGACACCAGCTTCTGCATGCGGGCCTGTAGCCAGCAGGACGATTGCCGCGCCGACTACCTCTGCGACGAACTGAGCGGCCCCTCAGGCTTCTGCACGGCGTTCTCCGAGTAGCGGAGCGCCTGGGGCGAGCCGTGCGGCCAGCGAGGCTGCGGACCGGCGGGCTTGAGGCCCACGCGCCGCCCGAGCGCCGAAAGTTGACGCTCGACCGCGCGCGGCGATGATCCGCCCATGCGTAGCCTGCTCCTCATCGTGTCGTGCGCGTCGGTGCTCTCCCTGACCGCGGCGGCCTGTGCCGCAGGCGGGCCCTCGCGCTCCGGCGGCCGCATCACCCTCGAGCCCGACGACCCGAGCGAGAGCTTCGTCATCTCCAAGCCCGCCTTCGACGCGGTGCTGGCGCGCGGCCCCTCCTGGTTCATCCACCGCGTGGCCGTGCGCCCGGCGATGGTCAACGGCCGCTACACGGGCTTTCAACTGCTGTCGCTCTTCGCCAGCGACCCCGAGCTCGAGACCCGCGCCATCCGCCCTGGGGACATCATCCAGCGGGTCAACGACCAGCCGATCGGGCGCCCCGAGGAGTTCATGGCGGTCTGGGACTCCTTGGCCACTGCCGACCACCTCGCCATCCAGCTCGTGCGCGACGGCCGCGTCCTGCGCGTGACCTGGCTCATCCAGCCCGACGTCGCCGCCAGCGTCTCGACCCCCTAGCCGGCCCCGCGCGCTCGGGCCAGACGCCCCCCGGGGATCGCCCGAATCCCCAGGATCTACCAGCGCAGATCGGTCATCAGCCGCAGCTTGTGGATGACGCCCGGGTCCTGCTGTCCGCCGCCGGCCTTGAGCGCCGCCCCGGGCACGAACACGCCGTACTGCGCGCCGACGCTGGCCGAGACGTGCTTGCCGTGCTTGACCCTCACCTCCGCGCCGACCTGGCCCTCAAAGCCGAGAAACCCGTGAGCGTCGGCCTTGCCCCACGCGCTGCGGTTGAAGCCGCCCGCTGACGCCGCGGCGTAGGGGTCGACCACATCGCCGGGGGCGAACGCGACCAGCGCGCCGAGGGTGCCGCGCAGATACCCGTTGAGCCCCGTCGCGCCCACGACCGGCGCGAGATACACGGCGTTGGTCACCGCGCCCTGAGTCGGCGAGCGCTCGATCCCCGGCGGCGGCGTCCCCGACAGGCCCGGGTCCGTCACCCGGTCATAGCCGCGCGCCGACGAGCGCCCCAACACCTCGTCGAACAGGATCATCGAGGCCTTGTAGGCCGGGTCGAAGCGAAAGGCCCGCAGCGTGCCGTCCTGGGCGTCGTTGTCCCCCGAGGCGAAGCCCAGCTCGAGCCGGTAGTCCATCGGGCCGCCCTGATCCGTCAGCGTGGCCCGCGCCACCGCGCCGAACTGCCGGATATCCACCATCTTCGGAGCGCCCTCGAACCGGAACTCGTCGGTCTCGCCCACGATCGCCGCGCCCTCAAAGGCCGCCTCCAGCTTGAAGCGCTCGTTGACCTGCCCGCGCCATCGCGCGTACGCGTCGACGGCGGTCGCCTTGATGGTCGCCCCGTTGTCCCGCTCGAGATCCCGATGGGCCACGTAGACCCCGAGGTCCAGCGCCTCCTCGCGCCACAGCACGGCCCCCACGACCTGCCAGGCGCGATCGCCGTCCTCGCGATGGGTCAGCTCGTCGCGCTCCACGAGATCGGCGCCCACCACCAGATGCAGCGCCCGGCTGACGCGCCCCAGCTTGAACGGCTGAAAGGGCCGGATGATCGCCACCACCCGGTTCACGATGTCCCCGTGGGTGACGTCGTTGAAGGGCGAGGCGTCCTCGTCGCCGCCGTTGGCCAGCAGGCCCATGCCCCACTGAGACGGCATCCGCCCGACGCGCAGCACGCCGATGCCCAGCGGCACCTGCAGCCACAGCTCGCGGAGCAGCAGTTGGTCGCGCACGGGCGTGTTGCGCCACGGCCGCTGAATCGCGTCGCCACCGACGCGGCTCTCGTCGCCGAAGATCTGCCCGTCCAGCACCTGCAGGCCCACATGGAGCTGAAACTCCTTGGGCATGAGCAGGTAGCCGCGCAGCCGCAAGAGCGCCGTCGCGAACTGGTGCTGCTCGTGCTCGAAGCCCGTGCCGTCCAAAGGGAACGAGGTCAAGACGGTCTCACGCAGCCTCACCCGACCGTCGGAGCCCAGGTGGAACCCCTCCGCTTCGTTCGCGGCGGC
>CAZNZH010000136.1:0-3254 GCA_964577445.1 uncultured Myxococcales bacterium | reverse complement strand
CGGGACCGCGCACACCAGCATGAGGGCGAGCGAGCTGCGGCGCAGGCGCGACAGACGGATTTCGAGGGCCAACGTCAGGCTCCGGCGTGATGGGGCTCAGCGGGGAGCGAGCCTAATGCGCCGGTGTCGCTCAGGCAACGCCTTCACGGCACTCAGTGTCAGACGGCGCCGCCCGCGCCGCGCTCGGTGGCTGGAGCTGTCCCTCGCCGCTCAACGCTCGCGCACCACCTGGTGGAGCGCCAGCAGCGTCTCCAAAGACAGCGTCTCCGGGCGCGCCCGGGGATCGATCCCCACGATCGCGAGCGCCTTCAGGTCGCCGACGGCGTTGGCGAGGGTCTTGCGCCGGGCCTGAGACAGGCTGGCCACGAAGGTCAAAAACTCCGCCTCCGCCTCATCGTCCAGGCGCGGAGCGGCCAGCGGCTCCACCAAGAGCAGCGCCGACTCGACCTTGGGCTGCGGGCGAAAGGCCGCGGGCGGGACGACCCCCACCTGCCACGCCCGCGCCCGCAGCGCCGTCGCGACCGTGAGCAGGCCATGGGCGCGATTTCCCGGCTCCGCGGTGATGCGCTCAGCGACCTCGCGCTGGAGCATCAACACCATGCGCTCCAGCCGCGACCCCAGGGCGAGCAGGCGCCGGAAGATCGCGGTCCCAACATTATAAGGGAGGTTGCCGACGACGATCGGCCGCCGTCCGTCCGGCCCGACAGGCGGCAGCAGCGCGCCCAGGTCCACCTCCAGCGCGTCGCCCTCGACGACCTGCACCCGCTGGCCCAGGCGCCGCTGCACCTCCGCCACCGCCCGCGGATCCTTCTCGAGCGCCACAACAGGCTTGGTCCCCGCCGCCAAAAACGCCGTCAGCGCGCCCTCGCCGGGCCCGATCTCGAGCACCCCCGCGCTGTGCTCCACGTCCGCGATGTCACAGATCTCGCGAAGCACCGCCGGATCCACCAGGAAATGCTGCCCCAGCCGCTTGTCCGCGCGCATCGTCAGCTCCCCCCGCGCAGGCGCCGCTTGGGCCGCTGGGTCACGTGAATGTCCGCGCGCCGCAGCGCCTCGCCGGTCAGCGCCTCGCCGCGGCCGAGCAGCATCGCCCCCAGCCCGCCGATCATCGCGGCGTTGTCGGTGCAGTAACGCGCTGGCGTCAGGTGCGCCCGCACGCCGGCCTGCTCCGCCGCAGCCACCACGCGCACCCGCAGCCGCGAGTTGCACGCCACGCCGCCGGCGACGACCAGATCGCGGAGCCCCTCCTGCCTGCACGCCGCCAGGGACTTCGCCACCAAGACGTCGACGATCGCCTCCTGAGCGCTCGCCGCGAGATCCGCCTGGCTCACGGCGGCCCCCCCGTCGCCCTCCAGCAGATACCGCACGGCGGTCTTCAACCCGCTAAACGAGAAGTTCAGGCCCTTCCCGAGCATCGGCCGCGGCAGGTCCACCGCCGCGACGTCGCCGTCTCGTGCGATCCGGTCGATGTGAACGCCGCCGGGGTAGGGCAGCCCCATCATCTTCGCCACCTTGTCAAAGGCCTCACCCGCCGCGTCATCCACGGTCTGTCCGAGGGGCACCAGCCGCCCCGGGGCGTCGACGCGAACCAGGCTCGTGTGGCCCCCCGACACCGCCAGCGCGACGTAGGGCAGCTCCGGCACCACCTCGCCCGCACCGCGCTCATCGCAGAGGAAGATCGCGTCCACGTGCGCCGCGATGTGATCGACCGGCACCAGGGGCAGCCCGCGCGTCCACGCCAGCGTCTTCGCGACCTGCAGGCCGACGAGCAGACACCCCGCCAGCCCCGGCCCCGTGGTCACGGCGATGGCGTCCAGGTCTCCCAGCCCGCACCCCGCCTCAGCCAGCGCCTGCTCCACCACCGGCCGTATCGCCGTCATGTGGCTGCGCGACGCCAGCTCCGGCACCACCCCGCCGTAGCGCGCGTGCACCGGGATCTGCGTCGCCACCACGCTCGCGAGCACTCGCCGCTCGGTGGTCACCACCGCCGCCGCCGTCTCGTCGCACGAGCTCTCGATCGCCAGCAATCGCCCCAAGCGACCTCGCGCCGCCTCTGGGGCGGCAGCCTACCCCGCGCCGAGACTCGCCAGGAGACGCCTGACCTGCTCCGCCCGAGGGTCCTTCGGCGCCGCCTCGACAAACCGCTCGAGCCCGCGCCGCGCCCCCTCTGTATCACCCAGCCGGTGGGCCACCAAGCCCAGCGTGAGCAGCGCCCCCGGCTCGCACTCGCCCTGCTCCGCCAGCGCGTCCAGCAGCACCCGCGCCGCGCCGAACTCGCCCTGCTGCGCCAGCGCCGACGCCAGGCCCGCCATCCCGCGACGATGCGTCGGGTCGCTCCGCAGCAACAGCCGCAGCCGGTCGTCCGCGTCGTCCGGCCAGCCGGCGCTCAGGGCCTCCACCGCCTGCCCGAAGAGCAGCGCGTTGGACTCCTCCGGTGACGACGGCTCGGGCGCCTCCGGCTCGCGACGCCCGGCGGCCGCCACCGCGGCGTCACCGCCCACCAGCGCCCCGTTCGAAGCCTCCCCGCCCACGCCGCCACTCAGCGCCTGCCCCGCGACCAGCCCCGCCTCCGGTGACGTGCCCGCCGGCGCAGCCAAGAGCTTCCACCCCACGATCCCGACCAGCCCCAGCAGCACGGTCCCCATCATGGCCGTGGCCGTCCGCCACATCAGCCGCTCCCTGCGCGCTCGCCCCAGGCCCGCCACGAATACGTTGCGCGTCCCCGGGCCCACCTCCAGCTCCGCGAGCTCCACGTCCATCCGCGGGGCCGCTGCCGCTTTCCCGACGACCGCCGGCTCATCGGCGTCGCGCTTCTCGGCCCCCTCCGCCGCCGACTCCTCCGCCCCGCCGCCCCCAAACGGCTCGACGATCAGATCGTCCTCTCCACGAATGCGCAGCGCTCCCATCCCGGAGTCGGGCCCGTCGCCTCCCTCCAGCCCCGCCCCCGCCGTCCCCAGCCGCGCCGCCTCGACCCCGATCTGCGTGTCGACCGCGCCGGGACCATCGAGCGCCGGATCGGCACAATCGCCCGCCATCAGCCGCCTGAAGTCATCGCTCGCGGTCAGATCCTGCCCGCCGTGCCACCCGCCCGCCGGTATGGTGCCCGGCATGTCGTCCTCGTCACCGAGCCAGTTCAGCAAGCCGTCCTCGCTCAACGCCCCGATCGCGTCGAAGGGCTCGGCCGCCCGAGCATCAGCCGCCGCGTCCGCGTCCACTCCGCGCGGCGCGTCCGCGTCCACTCCGCGCGGCGCGGG
>CAZNZH010000135.1:7634-10248 GCA_964577445.1 uncultured Myxococcales bacterium | reverse complement strand
GTCCTGAGCCGGTCGCAGCAAGCTCGACGGCGGCCTCCGACCAGCCGCGACGTGGGCCATGGACGGGGCGGATGATGATGGCGCCATCCTGGACCTCAAGGACGACCTCATCGGAGAGACCGACCTGCTCGATGAGCGGCTTCGGAAGCCGGACCCCACGTGAGTTGCCGATGCGCACCAGCCGAGCTTTCGTCTTCACCATGCCCCCGAGTGCGAACGTGATCACAGTGTAACCACGCCCGTCCCCACCCCGCAAGTACGGCGCACCCAGCGGCAGGTGGGCCGACTCGCAAGCTCTGTCCTCGGAGCCAGATGCGTAGGGTGCCATGTGCCGAAGTCAGAGAGCGCCGGAAACGGCCGTGCGCTCGCCAGGACCTCAAAACCGGTCGCCAACCTCCGCGATCGAACCCAACATCAACGCCAGCCCGAGCCGCGCACGCGGGAGCGCGCGACCTGGGATGCGGAAGACGACAGCCAGCCAGAAAGTGCGAAGTAAGCTGTTTTGACCCGTACTTCTCCGCCCCGCACTGGGCTGCCAGCGTGCCACGCCCCGCACTGGGCTGCCAGCGCGCACCGCAGCAGTGGGATCCCCTCCCGGGGTTCAGCCAAAGGTCTGCAAATACCATTTCGCGCCTGTACCTCTAGCTAAAAAAATCAAATAAGTTCAACACATTGCATACTCAAGAAAGGTCTGTGGCCTCATCAGAAAAATGTGTAGTCTGGGCGTCAGACGCCTAACCCCTCAAAAAAATCAAATAAGTTCAACACATTGCATACTCAAGAAAGGTCTGTGGCCTCATCAGAAAAATGTGTAGTCTGGGCGTCAGACGCCTAACCCGCTTCGCGTTCGATAGCGGGTACCGCGGGGGCCAGACACCGCTAACCTCGCCAACCGTTAGCCCGCCAACGCGCAGTGCAGGAGTTCGTCCATGCGCCGTAAGCTCGCGCTCGCCCTCTACTATGCGGTCCCCTTGTTCGTGCTGCTCGGCGGCGTTGGCGATCTCGCCATTACCGAGCTGCTCGACGTCCAACGCGCGTTTCTTAGCGGGCATGGGGCGTATCCGATCTCGCCTCCCGCCGAGCGCGCGTTCCTCGCGGTCCTGCACGCGATGGCTGGTGGCCTTGTCGGCGTAGGGGCGGCGGGGCTGCTGCTGACACACTTCGGGATCCGCGCTGGACACCGCTGGGCGGCGGTGGCGCTGTTGATCGCGGTCCTTTGCAGCGAGGGGGCGAACACGGTGGGGATGTACCTCCTTGGCGCGCCGTTCTATATGGTGACCGGCACGTACGTCGCGCTGCTCCTCGTCGCGACCGCGCTCGCCTTCGCGCCTACGTTTGCGTTCGCCGTGGACGGCGCGGAGGCCCTTCCGCCGGGAGGGCCATCAGCCGCTGTCGGTCGTGAGTAGACCTCCGCAAGCCCCAAGTCTCGGCACGTCTCCCAAGCATCTGCGCGACGGGCTCGCTAGTCCATGGCCTCTGCCATGGCTCTCAGCACGCCGACGAAATCTGTGATGCCCTCGCAGACGTCGTGGCGCGCGGCGGCGAGGGTGTCGGCCAGCACCAGCAATCGTGTCTCGTCTAGCTCGACGGCGTAGGCGTGGCGAAGGAAGTGCCGGAACTTCAACAGTTCTCGCAGCGCGTCGAGCTGCTCCACCGGTAGCAGCGCGGGCCGGACCGCCGGGATCTCTGAGGTGGCGCCTTGCAAAAGCTCGATGTGCCACTCGGGGCCGTCCGGGAGTGTGCCGAAGGCTCGTTCCGCGCGTTCCACGATGGACTCAAGGGCGCAGTACCACCGGTGGAGCCCGAGGGCCGTGACCGCGACGACGCCCCGTCCAAGCTCGACGTCTGGCGATGCTTCATCCGACAGCCTTCGGAGGCGGTCGGCGTCGGCGAGCACGGTTGTCGCGACACGGTCCAGCGCCGCGACTTCGTCCGAGAGCTCCTTCGCCAGCCGTAGGAGGGCGCCGCGGCCGAGGGAGCGCTCAGCCAAGGAGGGGCTCGCCTTCGGTCTCGATGCGCTCTCGCAGCGAAGGGCTCGCGTCCTCAAGCGGCACGAGGTCGACGTGGCGACCGGCGACCTCGTGGCAAGCCGCTAGGGCCTCCCAGTACCGCTCGCGCGCCAACCCGGAGACGGCGAGGTCGAGGTCGGAGCGCTCGTGCAGTTCGCCCCGGAGCAGCGAGCCGAAGAGCACGACGCGGTGCACGCCGAAACGCTCCGCGAGCAGGCGGACCAGTTCGGGGAGACGCTCGCGCGCTGCGCTGGCACGGTCGCGTGCTGCGGTGGCGGCTTCTGCTTCGCGCCGACGTAGATTGGGCAGGTAGGGGGTCACGTCCACAGCCGGGATGCTAGCCCCGGCCGCGAGTGCTGACAACGGTCGAGTCGGCGTCAGGGACTGCGCGAATCGGTCGGGTCGACGACGACCGTGCCGGTGCCGAGGAGGGAAATTGAAGACGAGGTCGCTCACGACGAGGGTTCGGCTGGGGCGGTGCAGCAGCGCGACTTCGTCGGTGTAGCCGAAGCAAGCCAGGGGCATCAGGGCCACGTCGGCTCCGAAGGGCGAGGCGGCGGCGGTGGTGATTTCGCCTTGGAATCGAAGGTCGGGACGCTTCTTCG
>CAZNZH010000135.1:0-7624 GCA_964577445.1 uncultured Myxococcales bacterium | reverse complement strand
GCGGCCCACGCTTCGAGGCCTGCGGCCGCCCAGGGGCCTACATAGAGATCGTGGAGCCGGTTGGGCGCGAGCACCCAGCGGGGCTTGCCCAGATGGGCCACCGAGGCGGGGTCGGCGGCGATGGGCGAGTGGACGAGCACGCCGGGCGCGATGTGTCTGAGTGTGGGCAAGTCCAGCGTCTCCTCTGTGACCGACTTAGACCGTCCGAGATGCCGCGTGCAAAAGGGACCGGGCCGCGAGGCGAGGCATCTCCCGCGCCGCTCACTTGTGCGCACACTGACGTCGTGTACACTACGCTCGTGTGAGGCGCACCATGACCCGAAACATCACGTTGAGCGCAGATGACGAGCTGATTCGCCGAGCCCGCGACAAGGCCGCTCGTGAGGCGACGACGCTGAACGCCGTGTTCCGGCATTGGCTCGAACGGTACGTGCGCAGCGAGACCGCCGCGCAGGAGTACGAGCGCCTGATGGCGCAGCTCGATCACGTTGAAGCCGGGGGCACTTTCGACCGGGACGCCATGAATGCCCGGTAGGTACTTCTTGGACACCAACGTCTTCGTCTACTCGTTCGACTCCTCGGCTCCAGACAAGCAGGCGCGGGCACGAGGCCTCATCGGCGCGGCTCAGGCGGACGGCCGGGGCGTCATCAGCTACCAGGTCGTCCAGGAGTTCCTGAACGTGTCGACCCGCAGATTCGCCCAGCCGCTGACCGCGCCGGAGGCGAAGCGCTACCTCGACACAGCGCTCGCCCCGCTCTGCGAGGTCTTCCCCAGCGTCGCACTGTACGGCGAGGCCCTCGGCATCAGCGGTCGCTGGGGCTTTTCATTCTACGATTCGCTGATCATCGCTGGCGCCGCCGAGGCCGGCTGCGAGCTGCTCCTGACCGAGGATCTGCAGGACGGTCAAACTATCCGAGATCTGCGGATCGTGAATCCGTTCGCCCACCCTGAGCTAACGCCCTGACGCGGCGTCAGCGCCCCGCGGGGGGCTGCTCCATCGCCGCCGGTGGCGCGCCGAAGCGGGCTATGAAGCGGGTCAGCAGGTCGGCGAGGGTCGCTTCGGCGTCGGCGAGGGGGAGCTTGAGGGTGCGCCACCGGAGCTGCTCGGCGGGCCAGGCGCGCGCGCGCTCGGCGGCCTGGCGGGTCAGGGCGGCGAGGTCGGCGCCGGCGCCGTAGTAGAGCATGGCGCTGCGGCCCTGCGGGTACTGGAGCAGCTCGCCCTCGCACTTGAGCTGCACGACGCCGGGCGCCCCCTCGGCTGGGGTCGTCTCGAAGGAAGACCACGCGGAGAAGCGGGCTTGGGCGCGGGGCGGGGCCTCGGGCGCGCCCTCGGGCACGACCGCCTCCTCATGCGCCAGCTTCGTCGCCCGGCGCTCCTTGCGCTTACGATTGCGTGCGACCCGCCGCTCCTCGGCCAGGTAGAGCCGCTCGACGCGAGCGCGTGCCCAGTCGGTCTTGCGCAGGAACTTCAGGCTCGACTTGATGCTGGGGTCCGTCTTGAAACAGCCGATGGGCACTCGGGCCGCGAGCCCGGGCCAGCCGTGACGCTCCACGAGCGCCTCCAGGACCGCCTTGAGGGTGATCCCGTGCAGCGGGTTGTTGGGTTGCTCCTCGCTCATGCTGGGCCCGTCATGGGAATGCGCCGGGTCGATCCGCCCGCCCTTAACGGCGGCGGCGGCCGAAGGCGGCTAGGGGGACCACGTCTCGCCGCGTCGGGTCGTGGCCGGGCGCGGCGCCGTCATCCCTGGTCTGGCAGTGGCGCGGGATGCCTTGGGCGTCGCAGGCGCACTCGGGGCCGCCCTTGCCCCCGCAGGAGCCTTTCAGGTGCCGGTTGGAGAAGATCACCCCGACCGCCATGGCTGTCATCAGGGCGCCGACGAAGAGGACGGTGAGGAGGAAGGTCTGCATGGGACGGCTCCTAGCACATCGGTGGGGGCTGGGCGACGCTGGGGCTCGGGGAGCCGCCGAAGTGTCCGGCATCTGACCCCTACACTACGCACCAAAGGGGAGCAGAGGGACAGACGCGGGCTTGGAATGGAGCGACGGCGCCCGCCCCCCTCACTCGCCCCAACCCCGTCGTGGACCAGACCAAGAGCTTGGTCTGCCGTCCCGTGGTGAGCAGCAGCCAGGTCGACATCGGCGAAGCGAAGGCGCAGCTCTCGCGCGCGTTGGAGCGGGTCGCCGTCGCCCAGGCGCTCATCCTCTCGAAGGCGAACCGCCCCATCGCGCGCTTGGCGCCGCCACGACGAGCCAGCCCACCGCGCCGCCCCGGTCGATTCGCCGGCCAGGTGGTTCCTCTCCGCCCGCGGGCGGCGTCGCCGCAGCGGTGGGCGCCTGCTCGGATTCCCGCGCCGTGGGGGCTTCCGGCGGTCGATCGCCGCTTGTGACTTGAGCGGGTCGGAGAAAAGCGATAGGGAGCAAACCGGACTCCAGGGGTCCTATTTTCCTACGAGTGAGGAGCTTCGATGTTTTACGCGTGGTTGATCGTCACCGCGATGGCGATTTTTTTGGCCGCCGCAGCGAGCGCGTTCGCATGGTCGGCGTTTACGGGACAGTTTCGTAACCTCGACGAGGCGGCTGAGTCGATCTTCTGGGATGAAGAGGTCGACCATGAGTGATCAGCGGGGCGAGTCAGCGCGACTGCTCGCGCGACTCGACGCGAGCTGCCGGCGCCCCGTGCTCGCGTTCTTGCTGAGCGCGGTGGCGTGGCTGCTGATCGGGTCTACGTTGGCGCTGATCGCGTCGATCAAGCTTCACTCCCCCGAGTACTTGGGGGACTACGAGTGGCTGACCTTCGGCCGCGTGCGGACGGCGCACCTGAACGCGGTGGCCTACGGCTGGTCGGCGATGTCGGCGATCGGCGTGCTCCTGTGGCTGATCCCGCGCCTCACGCGAGCGCCACTGCGCGGCGGCAAGATGCTGCTCGGGGTGGTCGCGCTGTGGAACGTGCTCGTGACGGTGGGCGTGACGGCGATCCTCATCGGCGAGTCGACCTCGGTCGAGTGGCTGGAGTTCCCCTTCCCGGTGGCCATGGGGCTGGCGGTGTGTTTCGCCGCGGTCGCGGCCTCGGGCCTGGACGCCATCTTTCACCGGCAGGTCAAGCACATCTACGTGTCGCTCTGGTACCTGAGCGCCGTCCTCGTCTGGTTCCCCGTGCTGTACCTGACGGCAAACATCGGCGTGCACGGCGGCTACCTGTCCGGTGTCTCGGTGGCGATGACGAACTGGTGGTTCGCGCACAACGTCCTCGGGCTCTTCGTGACGCCCATCGCGCTCGCGACCCTGTACTACGTGCTCCCGAAGGTCATCGGGCGGCCGATTCACAGCTACTACCTGTCGCTGGTCGGGTTTTGGGCGCTGGCGCTCTTCTACAACTGGGCGGGCCTGCACCACCTGGTCGGCGGCCCGGTGCCGATGTGGGCGGTGACGGTCGGCGTCGTCGCGTCGATGATGATGCTCATCCCGGTCACGACGGTGGCCTTCAACCAGCACATGACCATGCGCGGGCATTTCCACCTGCTCAAGAGCAGCCCGTCCCTACGCTTCGTCGTGTTCGCGGGCATGTCCTACGCGGCGGTGAGCGCGCAGGGCTCGTTTGAGGCGCTGCGGGGCATGTCCGAGGTCGTGCACTTCACGCAGTACACGGTCGGCCACGCGCACCTGGGCATGTACGGCTTCTTCAGCATGATGATGTTCGGCGCGTACTACTTCATCTTGCCCAGGCTCACCGGGCGAGAGTGGCCGTCCGCGTCCCTCATCCGGGTTCACTTTTGGTGCTCGGCGAGCGGCATCATCGCCTACTTCGTCGCGCTGACCCTCGGGGGCTTTCTGCAGGGGCTTCACCTGCTCGATCCGTCCATGCCCTTCATCGACGTGGTCAAGGCGACCATCCCGTGGCTGACGGCCCGCTCGTGGGCGGGCGCGGCGATGACGGTCGCGCACATCGCGTTCACCATCAGCATCGTGCGCATCGTCTCCGGCCTCGCACCGAACCGCGGCGCGCCGACCCTGCTCGCACCTCGGTTGGGCCTACAAGGAGGCGCCCAGTGATTCACCCTCGAACCTTGCTCTTGGGCGCGTTCGCGACCGTCAGCTTCTCGTTGACGGGCTACGTGCTCATCCCGGCGCTCGGGCTGCAAAATGAGCCCTTCGCCCTCGAAGATGGCAGCGTCTACCCGGTCACGCTCACCGCGCAGCAGGAGGAGGGTCGGGACGCCTACCGCGACCTCGGCTGCATGTACTGCCACACGCAGCAGGTGCGGCCGGAGGGGTTCGGCGCCGACACCGCGCGAGGCTGGGGCCGCCGAGGCAGCACCCCGCTCGACTACATCGGCCAGGAGCCGCCCTTCCTGGGGACCATGCGCACGGGACCCGATCTGGCCGACATCGGCAGCCGTCAGCCGAGCGAGGTGTGGCACCTGCTGCATCTGTACGACCCGCAGCTCACCTCGCCGGGCTCGAACATGGCGCCGTTCCGCTTTCTCTTCGACGAGGTCGCCGCACCCGACCCACGCGCGCTCGCGCTGCCCGAGGGGACCGTCGACCCGGGCCGCGCGGTGGTGCCGACCGAGCGCGCGGACGCGCTGGTGGCCTATCTGCTGGCTCTGAAGCAAAACCCTGCGGTTGTAGGAGCAGGTGATGAGTGACCTCAACGAGCCCGATCTGGAGGTCCTCCACCGCGCGGTCCTGCGAGAGAAGCCCGAGCCCTTCGAGGGACAAGAGCCTGTCCCGCTGTGGATGAAGGCGGCTTTCATCCTGCTCATCGCCTGGGGTGGCTGGTATTTGGGCAGGTACGACGCCGAGTTCGACCCGCAGCGCGCCGACATGCAGCCCCTGGCCGGTGCGGTCGCGGCGGCGCCCGAGGGCGGCGGCGGCGATGAGGGGCTCATCGCCCGCGGCCGCGCGGTGTTTGGCGCGCGCTGCTCGGCCTGCCATCAGGCTACGGGCCAGGGCCTCACCGGGTTGGCGCCGCCGCTCGCGGGCTCGGAGTGGGTGACGGGCGAGCCGGAGGTCGCGGTGCGCATCGTGCTGCACGGGCTGACCGGCTCGGTGACGGTCGCTGGCACGGAGTGGAACGGCGTGATGCCGGCGTGGGGCGGGAGCATGACGGACGACGAGATCGGCGCGGTGCTGAGCTACGTCCGCACGAGCTGGGGAAACGACGCCTCGGTCGTGCAGCCCGAGCTCGTCAAGCAGGTGCGCGACAGTGAGAAGCGGAGCAAGCCGTGGACCGCGCCGGAGCTGTAGCCTGCGCCTGTGAGCCCGCCCCGGAGTTCCGGGACTGGCTGCGGCTTGGCCTGGGAGTGGTGATCTCGGGCCAGCTCATGTTGCTCAGCCTCGCGGTGAACCTGTCGGAGATGAGCGGGTCGGAGCGGAGCCGGGTGCTGGCCGCGACGTTGGGGCTGACCCTGCTCGGGGTGGTGCTGCTCGGGCCTGAGCTGCTCGCGTCGCTGCGGCGGTCGTGGGCGAGCCGAGAGCTGTCGCTGGACGCGATGTTCGCCCTGGCGATGTTCGGCGGGCTTGGGGCGTCGATCGCGGGCTGGGTGACGGGCGGCCCGGTCTTCTTTGAGGTGGTGACGGTCGTGCTGTGTGTCCACGCGGTCGGGCAGCGCTTCAAGAGCCGGTTTTGGGCGGGCGCCTTTGAGCGGGTGGAGCAGGCGGGGCTCTTTCCGCGCACCGCGCATCGCGTGGAGGGGGCGCTGCTGCGGGCCGTGCCCATCGCGGAGCTGGAGGCGGGCGAGCTGGTGATGGTCTACGGCGGCGAGCGGGTGCCGGCCAGCGGGCGGGTCGTCGGCGGTGAGGCGTGGGTGGACGGGGACGCGGTGGACGGGGAGCGCATCCCGCGCTGGGTGGAGGCGGGCGCTGAGGTCACGGGCGGGGCGGCGGTGCGAGGCGGCTCGCTGCGGGTCCTCGTCGAGCGGGCCGGCCCAGACGAGCTGATCGCGCGGCGTCAGGCGCTGCTCGCGGCGTACGCGGCCCCGCCGGCGCCAGGGCTGGCGCACTGGCTGGCGCGTGCCTTCGTGCCGGTGGTCCTGCTGGTCGCGGTGGGCGCGGGCGCGGTGTGGACCGCCCTGGCGGGCGTAGACGTTGGGTTTGTGGTGGCGACGAGCGTCCTGCTGGTGGCCTGCCCGTGTGGCTTTGGGCTGGCGACCCCGGTGGCGGCTTGGGCGGCGAGCAGCGCGCTCGCGGCGCAGGGCGTGCACGTGCAGCGGCCGGCGGCGCTGGAGGGCCTCGCGCGGGTGCAGACCGTGGCCTTCGACAAGACGGGCACGCTCACCGAGCTGGACGTGACGGGCGCCTGCCCGGAGCCGCTGCGGAGCTGGGTGGGCGCGCTGGAGCAGTGGTTTGACCACCCGCTGGCGCGCATCCTTCGGCGAGACGCCCGCGGCGGCGTGGCGGTGCGCGGCGCCCGGACGCTGCCCGGCGGCGGGGTGATGGCGGAGGTGCAGGCCGATGGGCGGTGGCGTGAGCTCGCCCTGCGGCCCGTGGCGGGCGCGCGGGACCTGGAGCTCTTCGTGGACGGCGCGCCCTCGGGCACCGTGGGCGTGCACGAGCGCATGGTCGAGGGCTTCTCGTCGGTGGTCGCGGCCCTCGCGGAGCTGGGCGTCGAGGCCTGCGTGCTCACGGGCGACTCGGTGGATCCGTCGGTGGGGCTGCGCTGCGACACGCGGTGCACGCCGACCGAAAAGTCGTTGCGGATTCAGGACTTTCAGCGCGCAGGCGGCGTCGCCTTTGTGGGAGACCGGCCCAATGACCTGCCAGCGATGGCGCAGGCGCAGGTGAGCTTCGCCGTGCCCGACGCGAGCGCGCTGGTCGCCGAGGCGGCGGACGTACGCATCGACGGGCTGGACGGGGTGGTGATGGCGGTGCGCGGCGCCCGGGCGCTGCAGACGCGGCTGCGGCGCATGCTGGGCCTCTCGCTCGCGGGCAACGTCATCGGGATCTCGGTGGCTGCGATGGGCCTGCTCCAGCCGGTGGTCGCGGCCCTCATCATGGCGCTGTCGAGCCTCATCGTGACGTTGCTCGCGGTGCCGGCGGAGCGGCGATGAAGCTGGGCCTCTTCGCGGTCGGGTGTGTGGCGCTACAGGCGTGGCTGGCCGGCGGCTGGCTGAGCGCGGGCGTGGGCCTCGCGCTGTGCGGGCTGGCCTGGCAGGTGGGGTGGCTGCGGCACGGCGTGAGCTCATTTCTGCTCGGAGGGGCGGGCATGGCGCTGGGCGGCGGGGTGGACCGGTGGCTGGGCCTGGCCGCGAGCTGCCATCAGGCGGGGCTGTGGTCGTTCAGCACGCTGGGGATGGTGCTCGGGTGCACGGCGGGCTGCGTGGCCGTGTGTCGCATCGGCGGGACGTCCGGGTTCAACCCGGTGATGCACGCGCTCTGCCTCGTGGGCATGTTCGCGGGCGAGCAGGTGGCCGTCGTGCTCGCGGACGCGTGGCTCGGGGGCGCTGGCCACTGGACGATGGCCGCGGGCATGGCCGCCGGTGCGGCGACCGGTGCGGCGATCGGCGGGCTGACCGCGGCCCAGGAGCGCCCCAAGCGCAGGGCTCGCGCGTACGATGTCGGCGATGGCGCTGAGAAGGTGTTCCCATATTCTCCCGTCGCGTGGCTGGCTCATGTCTTTTCAGG
>CAZNZH010000134.1:0-10254 GCA_964577445.1 uncultured Myxococcales bacterium | reverse complement strand
CGGTCATCCTCTTGAAAGAAACGGCAAAGACGGCGGCGTTGGGCATCGGCGACCCCGTGCTCTGCCGCCACGCCAAGGCGGGCGAGCTGGCCGAGCGATTCAGCGAGTACCTGGTCGTTCGCGGCGAGTCCATCGTCGCACGCGCCCCGACCTTGCGCGGCCTGGGCGGGACCTTCTTGTGAAGCCGGCGATTATCATCACGATAAGCACGATATCATTATGATAATATCATGATGATATACCACGCCGGTAGAGGCCCCGCGCTCGGTGGGTCAAACCGGCGTGGCCACTGGGTTTTGGCGCTGCCGTCGGCGCGAGCTGCGGTTGGCCCGGGTCTTGCTCCCTGGAGGGCCGTGCCCGCAGTCACCCGCGTGCAGCAATAGGGGAGTCCCGAGGCGGCGCGACCACACACCGCAACGCCGTCTGGGTTTCTGAGGAGGAGGATGCCCCTTGAGGTCCGCCCGCGGACCTCAAGGGGCATTTTGCACTTCCGGGCCAGAGCGCCCCATCGTCGCCGCGCAGGCGGGCGCCGATGGGGCTGCCGTATTGAATGCTGGCATGGGTTATGGTAAGGTCGGGTCATGGATCAAGTTCGCAAAATTACGGTTCATATCCCCGAGGACCTGCTCCGACGGGCCCAGACAGCGACCGGTGACGGCATCACCGCGACCGTACGGCGCGGGCTGGAGGTCGTGGCGGCTGGTGATGCGTATGAGCGGCTGCTTGGGATGCGGGGCAAGTTCCAGCTCGGCCGCGAACTCGACCTCGACGCGTTGCGCGAAGACCGGACGTGATCGCGGTCGACACCAGCACGCTCATCGCGTTTTTGGACGGGCTTGACGGCGATGACGTCGAGCTGCTCGGGCAGGGGCTGGCCAATCGCGTCATCGTGCTACCCGCGCCCGTGCTATGCGAGATCCTGAGTTGGCCGGCGTTGGATTCGGTCCTTCGGGACACCGTGCTGGAGCTGCCCGTACTGTATCCAGACGAGCGGTACTGGTACCGAACGGCGCAGACCCGCACGCGCGTCCTCGCTGCCCGGCGCCGCGCGCGCCTGGCCGACTCGCTCATCGCGCAGTGCTGCTTGGACCACGACCTGCCGCTGCTCACGCGGGACTCGGATTTCGGCAGCTTTGCCGAGCTCGTCGGCCTTCGGCTCCTTCCGCGGTGATGACGGGGCGGGGCTGACGCCACCGGGCGCCGGAGAGGCGCTGGGGCCATCGAGAGAGCACCGCCCGAGATCGGCTCGGTTCAGCGTCTGGAGCCGACCCCGCTGGGCTGGATCCTCAACCTTTCGGGAGCTTCCCCTCGTGGCGGACGTCGTGGCCCTTCGCCATGAAGATGACCTGCTCGGCCAGGTTCGTCGCGTGGTCGCCGATGCGCTCGAGGAACTTCGCCGTGCTCTGGATGTGAATCCCGCGCTCGACGACGCTGAGATCCTCGAGCATCAGGCCGAGGATGTTGCGGAAGATGCTGTGGTACAGGTCATCTACCTCGTCGTCGCGGGCGATGATGGCCGCCGCGCGCTCGGCGTCGTAGGCGATGAAGGCCTCGATGGCGTCGCTGACCATCTCGCGCACGATGTCGGCCATGCGCTGGGTGTCTTCGTAGGGCTTGAACTCGGGCTGCGCGTTGAGGTCGATGGCGCGCTCGGCCACGTTGACCGCGAGGTCGCCGATGCGCTCGAGATCGGTGACCATCTTGAACGCGATGGTGATGAAGCGCAGGTCGCTCGCCATGGGCTGGCGGCGCGCCAGGATGCGCAGGCACAGCTCGTCGGTGTCGATCTCCAGGCGGTTGACCTGGGCGTCGGCGGCGATCGTGCGCCTGGCGAGGTCGGAGTCGCGCTCGATGAGCGAGCGCATGGCGTCGCGAATCATCTCCTCGATGCGGCCGCCCATCTCCAAGATGGCCTGGCGCAGCTCCTGAAGCTCAGCTTCATATTCGCGGTTGGAGTGATTCAGCGCCTCGTCCTTGGGTCGCGGAGGTTCGCGTGTGCCCGTCGATCTTAGCCGAAGCGGCCCGTGATGTAATCTTCTGTGCGTGAGTCGCGTGGGCGCGTGAAGATCGTCGTGGTCGGGCCGATCTCGACCAGCTCGCCGCTGAGGAAGAACGCGGTGAGGTCCGAGGCGCGCGCCGCCTGCTGCATGTTGTGGGTCACCATGACGATGGTGTAGCGCTCGCGCAGCACGGAGAGCAGGTCTTCGATGCGGGCCGTGGAGATGGGGTCCAGGGCGGAGCAGGGCTCGTCGAGGAGGATGACGTCGGGCTCGACCGCCAGCGCGCGCGCGATGCACAGGCGCTGCTGCTGGCCTCCTGACAGGCTGGCGCCCGGGGCGGCGAGGCGGTCCTTGACCTCGTCCCACAGGGCGGCTTGTTGCAGTGCGTTCTCGGCGAGGTCGTCGGCCCGGCTCTTGTCCAGGCCGCCGGTGAGGCGCAGGCCGGCGAGGACGTTGTCGCGGATGGACATGGTCGGGAAGGGGTTCGGCTTCTGAAAGACCATGCCGACGCGGCGGCGCAAGAGCACCGGGTCGACGCGGCGGCCGTAGATGTCTTCGCCGTCGAGCAGGACCGTGCCGGAGACGCGCGCGCTGGGGACCAACTCGTGCATGCGGTTGAGGCAGCGGATGAACGTGGATTTGCCGCAGCCCGACGGCCCGATGACCGCCGTGATGCGCTGCTTGGGGACGGCGATGTCGATGCTGTGCAGTACGACGTTGTCGCCGAAGCTGGCGCGCAGGCTGGAGACCTCGAATTTGGAGGGGGCGTCGGCGACGGGTCTCTGGGCGGGATCGGAGGGGGCGACCATCAGGGCTCGCTGGGCCATGGGTTGTGCGGGAGGGCGGCTCACCTGCGGCGACGCTGGAAGCGGTTGCGGATGCCGACGGCGAGGGAGTTGAGGGTGAGCAGGGTCGCGAGCAGCACGACGATAGCGGCGGCGGCGTTGATGAGGAAGGCCTCTTGGGGGCGGGACACCCAGTTGAAGATCTGGATGGGGAGCGCCGTGAAGGGGGACATGGGGGTGTCGGGGAGGAAGGTGACGTAGGCGAGCGCGCCCACGACGATGAGGGGGGCGGTCTCGCCGATGGCGCGGGAGATGGCCAAGATGGTGCCGGTGAGGATGCCGGGCAGCGCCATGGGCAGGACGACGCGGCGGATGCTCTGCCAGTGGGTGGCGCCCAGGGCGTAGGCGCCTTCGCGCAGGCCTTTGGGGACGGTGCGCAGGGCCTCGCGCGAGGAGAGGATGACGATGGGGAGGACCAGCAGGGAGAGCGTGCAGGCGCCGGCGAGGAGGCTGCGGCCCATGTTGAGGGTGCGGACGAAGACCTCGAGGCCGAGGAGGCCGTAAATCACCGAGGGGACGCCTGCGAGGTTGGCGATGTTGAGCTCGATGATGCGGGCGATGCGGCTGTCGTGGCCGTATTCCTCGAGGTAGACGGCGCAGCCGACGCCGATGGGGACGGCGATGAGGGTGGTGAGGGCGACGAGGTAGAGGCTGCCGACCAGGGCGGGGAGGATGCCGGCGAGCTCGGGTTTGCGCGACGGGAGGCTGGTGATGAAGGCCCAGTCGAGGCGGCCGAGGCCGCGGACGAGCACGTCGCCGACGAGGACGGCGAGCAAGAGCAGCGGGATGATGACCGCGGCGAGGCAGAGCGCGCGAAAGAGGGTCTCGGCGCGGGGGCGGGTGGAGCCCGACGAGCGGCCGTCGGAGAGGCTGGCGGGGGGCATGGCTCAGCTCCTCCCGAAGCGGCGGGCGAGGCGCTGGCCGAAGATGTTCATGACGAAGGTGAAGAGGAAGAGGGTGGTGCCGACGGCGAAGATGGTGCGGTACTCGAGGGTGCCGGCGGGGGTGTCGCCCATGGAGACCTGGACGATGTAGGCGGTCATGGTCTCGACGGGGACGCGGGGGTCGATGGTGAGGCGGGGCTGCTGGCCGGCGGCGATGGCGACGATCATGGTCTCGCCGATAGCGCGGGAGATGGCCAAGACGAGCGAGGCGGCGATGCCGGACATGGCGGCGGGGAGGACGACGCGGAAGATGGTGGGGAGGCGGCGGGCGCCCAGCGCGTAGGCGCCTTCGCGCAGAGAGTCGGAGACGGCGTGGAGGGCGTCTTCGCTGAGCGAGCTGACCATGGGGATGATCATGATGCCCATGACGAGGCCGGGGCTGAGCGCGTTGAAGCCAGCGAGGCCCGGGATGACGGCTTGGAGCGCTGGGGTCACGAAGACCAGCGCGAAGTAGCCGTAGACGATGGTCGGCACGCCGGCGAGGACCTCGAGCAGGGGCTTGAGGGTCGCGCGGGCGCGGAAGGTGGCGAACTCGGACAGGTAGATGGCGGCTAGCAGTCCGAAGGGGACGGCGACGGCTGCGGCGATGCCCGTCGTGAGCATGGTGCCCGCGATGAGCGGCCAGATGCCGAAGTGCTTGTCGGCGAAGAGCGGCGTCCACTCGGTGTCGAGGAGGAAGGCGCCGAGGCCCACTTCGCGAAAGAACGCGACGGTCTCGAAGGCGAGCACAAAGATGATGCCGGCCGTCGTGAGGATCGAGTCGGCCGCGCAGGCGAACATGAAGGCCCGGATGCCCCGTTCGCTGAGCGGCGTAGCGCGGCCCTGGATGGACCGCGCGGTCTCGGTCGCCCTAGTCACTGCTCGTTGGCCAATAGCTTCTGGACGGTCACGCCCACCGTGGAGCCGCCGCCCTCGAAGACCGAGCCGGTCTTTCGCGCGGTCCACCTGGCGGTGACCAGGGCGGTGGCCTCGGCGGGCAGCGCGATGTAGCCGACCTCGGCGGAGAGCTTCGCGGTCTGGGCGACGTAGAAGTCGATGAAGGCCGCGACGTCGGAGTTGGCGACGGCCTTCATCGAGACGTAGATGAAGATGGGGCGCGAGAGCGGCTGATAGGTGCCGTCGGCGACCGTCTCGGGCGACGGGGCGATGGGGCCCGCGCCGTCGGTGGCGTCGCCGTCGTCGATGGGCACGATCTTCAGCTTGTCCTTGTTCTCCGCGTAGTAGGCGAAGCCGAAGTAGCCGAGCGCCAAGCGGTCGGTCGAGATGCCCTGGACGACGACGTTGTCGTCCTCGCTGGACGTGTAGTCACCGCGGCTGGAGTGCTCGGTCCCGACGATGGCCTTGGTGAAGTAGTCGTAGGTGCCGGAGTCGACGCCGGGGCCGAAGAGGTGGATCTCCTCGTCGGGCCAGCCCTCGCGGATCTGGCTCCAGCGCTTGATCTTGCCTTGCGCTTCGGGGCTCCACAGGCGCTTGAGCTCGTCGACTGTCATGTGGTCGACCCAGGTCGCCTTCGGGTTCACGACGACCGCCATGCCGTCGTAGGCCACGGGCAGCTCGATGAACGCGATGCCGGCGGTCATGCAGGCCGCGATCTCCGTCGGCTTGATCGGCCGCGACGCGTTGGCGACGGCCAGCTCGCCGGCGCAGAACTTCTTGAAGCCGCCGCCCGTGCCGGAGACGCCGATGGTGACTCTCGTCTTGGGGGCCACGCCGCGGTAGGTCTCGGCGACGGCCTCGGTGATTGGGTAGACGGTGCTTGAGCCGTCGACGGCGACGATGGCGCCCTCTGTGCCGGTGCCGCCCCCGCTGCCTTTGCAGGCCGAGGGGAGGGCGAGCAGCGCGAGGGAAGCCAGCGCGACGGTGATCTTGTTCAACATGGTGCGGGTACTCCGGGTCGGGGCGCAGCGTGCGCTCGTGATGTGACAGTTCTGTGACAGAGAGGCGACGGTTTCGGCGGGACGCCGTGGAGAGGGCTGCGTGGGCATCAGAATCCCACCTGGACTTGGGTGCGGACGCGCCAGTCGGAGTCGGTGCCCGCCGCGGTCTCGGTGCCGAGCCGGGCGGCCTCGACCGTGAGCTTCACATTGTGGCCGTAGAGAAAGCCCGTGACACCCACCGCCAGCTCGTCGCGGTCCAGGCCCCCGTCGGGCATGACGCGCGCGTACCGCAGCAGCGGCATCACGTGACCGGCGATGAGGTAGCTGGCCTGGGCGTGAACGCCCGTCGACGCGAGGCTCTGGTCGGTGAAGGCCGTGCCGTCCTGAGCGCTCATCACGTAGAAGGCGCCGTCGAGCGCGAAGCCCTGGACCTTCAACACGAAGTCGAGGTCGGCCGCGACATTTCCGGTGTGGGCGTTGTCGGAATCGAAGGTCAGCTTCACGCTGCCCGCGACGCCGAAGCGCAGCGGCCCGCCCTCCAGATCGCCCTCGGAGTAGCCGGCGAGCTTGCCGTGGTTGTAGCCGAGGCGCAGCACGAGCTGGGGCCGGAAGGTCGCGGGAACATTCGAGAATTTGCCGGAGGTGATCTCGCCTTGGCCGTCGGTCAGGTCCACCTGGACGCCGCCACTCAGCAGGCCCTTGTCGCCGGTGCCGTTCATCAGCGCGACGGCCCATTCGAAGGTGGGCGAGTGCTCGTAGTCATTGTGAATCATCAGCCCGAGATCGCGCCCGGCCCCAAACGCGTCGCCGGTCAGCGCGAGGTCGGTGAAGATGTGCTTGCCGCTGGAGTTCACCTCCTGGCGCGAGAAGGGCCGCTTGAATTGGCCGGCGCGCACGTGGAAGCCGTCCAAGATGGCGTAGTCGCCGAAGAAGTCCTTCAGGGCGACCTGGCCCTTGCCGAAGTCGGCTTCAAACTTGTAGGCCAGCGCCTCGGTGAAGACGTTGCCCGACAGCTTCAGCCGGGCGCGCGGGATCGAAAACGCCGAGCTGGCGTCGCCGGATTCGGGGATGGTCGCCTCGTGTCGCACCTGAACACGCGCGCCCAGCTTGAGCTGGTAGCGGCTGTCGTCGCTGCGCACGAAGAAGCCCTTGTCGTAGCCGGCGTTGGCGGGCTCGGCGGGCTCGGCGGGCTCGGCGGCGCGGGCGGCGGCGGCGAGGGTAGGGATGAGACAGAGACCGACGGTGATGATGGTCGCGCGAACTTGCATGGACTTCCTCGGGGCATGGGTGGCCGGTACGAGGAGGAGCGTGCAGGGCCGAGGTGACAGCGAAGTGACGGCGTCGTGCCTTCGTCGAAAACTAAGTACGGCCAGCCGGGGGTTGGGGCAGGTCGAACCAGAAGACGGCGCCCGGGCGGGTCGGGTGCGAGCGCTCGGCCGAGCGGACGCCGACGCTGCCGGACATGGCGCTGACGAGGTGTTTGACGATGGCGAGGCCTAGACCCGTGCCGCCCATCTCGCGCGACCGGCCGGGGTCGACTCGGTAGAAGCGCTCGAAGATGCGGGCGCGGTGGCGCAGCGGGATGCCGGGGCCGTCGTCGGAGACCTCGATGCGGACGTGTTCGCCTTCACGTGAGGCGCGGACGACGATGTGGCCGCCCGGGGGCGTATAGTTGATGGCGTTTTGGAGCAGGTTGCCGAGGACGCGGTCGAGGGTGCGCGCGTCGGCCATGGCGTGCAGGTCGGCGGGGACCTCGATCTCTACTGCGTGTTCGCGGCGTTCGGCGGCCGGCGCGTGGGCCTCGACGACGCGGCGTATCAGGTCGGCGACCCGCAGCGGCTCGAGCTCGAGCTCGAGTCGGCCCGCCTCGATGCGCGCGAGCTCGAGCAGGTCGCCGACGAGGTTTTCGAGCCGCTCGGCGTGGCGGCCGATGGCCTCGGTGAAGGTCCGGGCGGCGGCTTTGTCGTCCAGCGCGCCGTCGAGCAGGGTCTCGGCGTTGGCGCGGATCACGGTGATGGGCGTGCGCAGCTCGTGGGAGACGTTGGCGACGAAATCGCGGCGGATGCCCTCCAGGCGGCGCAGCTCTGTGACGTCGCGGAGCGCGAGGACGACGCCGCCGGGCGCGGCGAGGGGGGCGGCGTGGGCGGTGACGTCGCGTTGGTGGGCGCCGATGAGGCGACACGCGATCGTCTCGGTGGCGCCGGCGGAGGCGCGGCGGACCAGCTCGATGAGCGGGGGGGTCCGGACCAGCTCGACCAGGGGCCGGCCGATGGCGGCTGGGGACAGCTCGAGCAAGAGCGCGGCGGCGGCGTTGGCCATGGTCAGGCGCCCGTCGGGGCCGAGCGCGAGGACGGCTTCGTCGAGCGCGTCCAGGACGGCCTCCTGGCGCCGCCGCTCCTGGGCGAGGTGCGAGACGCTGCGCTCCAGCTCGCGCGCCAAGCGGCCCACGGAGCCCGCGAGGCCCTCGACGGGGACGCGCTCCGCCGCGTTGGGGCCGCCGGCGCTGGCGATGGCGGCCCGAACGCGCGTGACCAGCGACTTGAGCCAGCGGCCGAAGCTGAAGGCGGCCAGCGCGCCCAGCAGCGCCGCGACCAACACGCCGAACGCTGAGGCGCCGAGGAGCGCCCGGCCCAGCCACGAGCGGGCGGCGTCGTCGGCGGCGAGGGACCGCGCGGCCCGCACGGCGCCGCTGTGGGTCTGGCCGCGCCAGGGCACCGCCACGAAGAGCGTGTCATCGCCGGTGAGCGCGCTCGGGCGGCGCGCGTGGGCCGCGCGGCCTGAGAGGGCCTCGGCGACCTCGGTGGCCGCCGCCGACAGCTCGGGCTCGCCCGCGGAGTCGGCGAGGACGGCGCGCTGGGCGTCGATGACCGTCAGGCGCACGCCGGCCGCGGTCGCCAGGGCGCGCACTCGCGCGGTCAGTCCCGCCGTCGCGGGCTCTTCGAGCGCGGCAGCCGCGAGGTGCGCCGTGCTCTCAAGCTCCACGCGCGCCCGCTCGACCAGCCACGCCTTCACGGCCGGGCGCGCGGCGAGGCCGGCGGCGGCGAGGACGACCACCGAGAGCAGGATCGCGGCCACGAACACGCGGCCACGGATGCCGAAGCGACGCGTCGCGGCCCCGCTCAACCGGCGTCCCCGGCGCGGTCCTGAAACCGGTAGCCCACACCGCGCACGGTCTCGACGTAGGGCGCCGCCTGGCCGAGCTTCTCGCGCAGGCGCTTCACATGGGTATCGACCGTGCGGGTGGTCAGGTCGGGGTTCATCCCCCACACGTCGCTGAGCAGGACCTCACGGGTCTGTACGCGCCCGCGGCGATCGTAGAGGGTGGTGAGCAGGCGAAACTCAAGCGCCGTCAGGGCGATCTCCTCATCGGCGACCCACACGCGGTGGCCCGGCGCGTCGATGCGCAGCACGCCGAAGCCGTGTGGCTGCGCCTCCGCGGGCCCCGGTGGTGCGGGGGCGGCGCGGCGCAGCACGGCGCGCATCCGCAGCGCGAGCTCGCGCACGCTGAACGGCTTGGTGAGGTAGTCGTCGCAGCCCAGCTCGAACCCGACCACGCGGTCGATCTCCTCGGCCCGCGCCGTCACCATGATGAGCGGCGTGTCGCGGGTGCGGGGATCGGCGCGCAGCTTCCGCGCGACCTCGGTGCCCGAGATGTCGGGCAGCATCAGGTCCAGCAGGATGATGTCGGGGCGGGGTGACCGGAGCGCGCGGGCGAGCCCCTCGACGCCAAGCCCGCTGGATTCAACCGTGTAGCCCTCGCGGCTCAGCGCCCAGGAGACGGTCTGTACGAGATCCGCCTCATCCTCGATGAGCAGTACGCGTTGCCCCATGGGCGCTGGTGTAGCGCCCTGTCGCGCGGCGCGCAAGGCCGGCATCGCCCCCGCGCCGCGCCGCGGAATCGAGAGCCCGGACGCTCGCCGCGTGGTATGGGCGTCACCGTTACGGGAGAAGCGCTGTGACCGAGCGGGTGGATGTCGCGATCGTGGGCGCGGGCAGCGCCGGGGCTGCCGCGGCGGCGCTGTGCGCGCGGCGAGGGCTCAGCGTGCGCGTCCTCGAGCGGCGAGACCTCGAAAAAGCAGGCGCGCGCTGGGTGAACGGCGTGCCGGGCTGGTGCTTTGACCGGGCGGGGTTCGCCCGACCGAGCGGCGCCGAGCTGCGCGGGTCGGGTCACGCGATGAACCTCATCGCCGGCATGGGGCCGCACCGGGTGCGCATCCCTGCGCACGGCGTGCTCGAGGTCGACATGCGCGAGCTGACCGACCGGTTGCAGGCCCTGGCCCGCGACAGCGGCGCCCGCTTCGAGGGCGGCGTGACCACCCGCGGTCTGGCCGGTGACACGCTCGAGACCAGCGCCGGGCCGGTCCGCGCGCGCTTCTTCGTCGACGCGTCGGGCCTCGGCGGCGCCGGGTTGATGCCGGGTGGTCGCCCGCACCGCCACGACATCTGCGCCGCCGCCCAGGAGGTCCGCGCCGTCCGCGACCGGTCCGCCGCCCGCGCGTTTTACCGGCGCTACGGGGTCGCGTGGGGCGAGACCGCCGTATTCTCAAGCCTTCACGGCGGTTTCTCCATCATCAACGTCCGCGCCACC
>CAZNZH010000133.1:7318-10298 GCA_964577445.1 uncultured Myxococcales bacterium | reverse complement strand
CGCCGCCTCCACAGCGCCTCGAGCTTCCGGCCCCGCAGGCCCGGCCTCGGGGAGGACGAGGTTGAACGTGCTGCCCTCGCCGGGCCGGCTCTCCAGATCGATGCGACCGCCGAGCAGCGCCGCAAAGCTCGACGAGATCGCCAGCCCCAGGCCGGTCCCGCCAAAGCGCCGGCTGGTGCCGCCGTCGACCTGCTGAAAGGCCCCAAACACCTGGGCGTGCCGGTCTTCGGGGATGCCGATGCCCGTGTCGTGGACGCTGAACACCAGCGTGCCGACCCCTTCGCCCACGCCTTCGAGCGGCGCCTCACCGGGCCGCGGCCGCCGGATCGCCAGGGTGACGCCGCCCTCCTGGGTGAACTTGAGCGCATTGGAGAGCAGATTGCGCAGGATCTGCATCAGCCGCTGGGCGTCGGTCTGAAAGGTCGCACAGATCTCGGGCTCCACCTGGATCTCGAAGCCGATCGCCCGCGAGCGCGCCACATGCGCGAACTCGCGCTCCAGGTCGGCCGCCAGCCCCGCCACCTGGACCTCCCCCACGGACGTGTCCATGTGCCCCGCCTCGATCTTCGCGAGATCGAGCACGTCGTTGATCAGCTCCAGCAGATCCTGGCCTGCCTTGTGGATGGTGGAGCAGTACTCCACCTCCTTGTCGGTGAGGTTGCCGCCGCGGTTGTCGCTGAGCAGCCGCGACAGGATCAGCACGCTGTTGAGCGGCGTCCGCAGCTCGTGGGACATGTTGGCCAAAAACTCCGACTTGTAGCGGCTGGTCTCCTCGAGCGCGCTCGCCTTGTCCCGCAGCTCGATCTGCACCCTCTGCAAGCGCTCGTTTTGCGCGCCAAGGGTCTCCCGCCGCACCTCCAGCTCCTGGGCCTGCCGCTCCAGTTCCTCGTTGCTCTGCCGCAGCTCCTCCTGCTGCGCCTCCAGCCGCTGATACGCCGCGTGCGTGAGCTGCGTCTGCTGCTCCAGCTCCTCGTTGCTCTGCCGCAGCTCCTCTTGTTGCCCTTGCAGCTCCGCGTTGGCCATCTCGAGCTGCTGTCGCTGGGTCTCAAGGGTCTGTGACTGCTGCCGCGTCTCGGCCAGTAGCCGCACCACCCGCGCCCGGTCCCGCGCCGCCAGAAACACCACCGCGAGGCTGGCGGCCATGCGCTCCACAAAGGCCTGCGCGCTCGATGGCATGGGCTCGACCGCGGCCAACTCCACCACCCCGACGACCACCTCCTGGCGCGCGAAGGGGACCAGCAGCAGCTCGCGCGGCACGGCGCTGCCCAGCCCCGACGCGACGTGGATGTAATCGGCGGGGAGGTCGTGGAGCCAGCGCGCGCGCCCATCCGCCGCGGCCTGGCCGACCAGCCCTTCGCCGAAGGGCACCACCGAGGGTGTGCTCGCCCCCGGCGTGAAGGCGTGCGTTCCGACGCGCGTCAGCTCCTGCCCCTCCTCATCGGCGAGGTAGAGCGCGCCGAGCTGCGCCCCGAGCTGATCGGCCAGCGTGCCCAGCACGGCGGTGGCGAGCGCCTCGGGCGTCTGCGCGCCTTGCATCGCCTCGTTCAGCCGCGCCGCCGCGGCCTGGCGCTCGTACTCGAGCTCGAGCTGGCGGTTGGTGTCGCCCAGCCGCTCGGCGTTGGCGGTGAGCGCGACCGTCCGTTCGGAGACCCGCGCCTCCAGCTCGCCGGCGTGCGCTTCGATCTGATCGAGCAGGCCGTTCAGGGCGTCGGCGAGCTCGCCGATCTCGTCCCCGCCCCGGACCGCGGCCCGCAGCGAGTAGTCCTTGTTGAGGCTGACGCGGCGCGCCACGTCGGAGAGCTTGAAGATCGGCTCGCTGATGCGGCGCTGCGCCCACAGCGAAATAGCCAGCGCGAAGAGCAGCGCCACCACCAGGACACCGCCCGCGACCATGATGTGCGAGCGCACCGCCGCCCGCACCGGGCTGAGATCCGCGCGCACGTAAAGCCAGCCCAGATCTTTGCCGTCCACCGTGACCGCACTTCGCACCAGGAGCGTGTTGTCGAGCACCCCGCCGTCGACCACGCGCGGTGGCTCGGGATCGTCCCAGATCCCATAGGTGGCGAAGATCTCGCGTTCGCCCTTGTAGATCCCGGCGCCCAGCACACCGGTGCGGCCGCGCAGGGCCATCAGCGACGCGCGCGCTGCGTCTGGGTCGTCGAAGACCAGCGCTGAGGCCGTGTTGATCGACAGGATCTCCGCGGTCTCCACGAGGCCGTCGTGAGCGCTGCGCAGGGCCTCGCGCGTGTCCAGCCAAGCCAGGACGCCCAACACCATCGCGCAGGAGGCCACGCTGGCGACCATCGCGAGCGCCACGCGCTTGGTGCGCAGCGAGAAGCCGGGGGCGATGGCGCTCACTCCCGCACCCGATGGGCGAGCTTCAGGAGCTGAGAGCTGATCTCGAGCCTCGCGCGCTTTGCTGCACTGCGGTTGACCTCGAACCGGACGCGCCCGCCGTACACCATGAGCTCGACCACCCCGCCGGTGTCCGCGAAGTCTTCTGCGTCGCCCATGGTGAGGAAGGGCTGGTCTTGCAGGATGGCCAGCTCGTCGCGGAGCAGCCCCGATCGTCGAGCGCCGACCCAGACGACCGCGCAGGTGGCCGCCGTGGCCGCCCGCGCATCGGGCAGGCGCCTCACCACCACCGGGCGGTGGTCCACGGTCAGGCGCTCCATCGTGCGATCGAGGGTGGCGCCGAACGGATCATCACCGCAAACGCAGACGCCGAAGGTCTCGACCCGGGCCGCCTCGGGCCAGGTCACGAAGAGCGCCACCTTATAGATGAACGCCGCCTTCACGCTGTACTCGTCCACGCTGGCGACGCTCGACGCCAGCGAGGCCACCATGGATCCGGCGAAGGCCAAGCCGGCGACTGCCGCCAGCAGCGAGCGGCCGTGCGGCCGGCGTGTGGCACGAGCGGTTCTCACATGCAGATCTCCGGCTCGCCATCATCAATACACGGGAAATCATTCTCGTTGTA
>CAZNZH010000133.1:0-7308 GCA_964577445.1 uncultured Myxococcales bacterium | reverse complement strand
CAGGACCCTGGAGGGTGCGATGGCCCGGCGCTTCGTGCGGGTGTCGACACGGTGGTGGCGAGCGTGGTCGCTCGTCGTGCTCCTCCTCTTTTCCGTCGACGCGGGGGCTCGCCCGACGCCTCCACCGTCTCCGCGCGTGGACGGCGACGCGAAGGGAGGTCGCGCGCCCGCTGAGGCGTCGCCGCTTGTGCAGATGAGCCTTCAGGAGCTGATGGACCTGAAGATCGACGCGGCGACGCGCACCAGCACGCCCTTGCGCAAGATCCCCAACCGCGTCGTCGTCATCACCGACGAGGACATGCGGCGGCGCGGGTACCGGTACCTCATCGACGTGCTGGAGGACCTGCCCGGCGTCCAAAGCATGCGCAACATGGAGCCCGAGTGGGGCTCGCTGCTCTTCGTGCGCGGCGTGTGGCAGAACAACAAGATCCTCATCCTCTACAATGGTCAGAAGGTGAACTCGCCGGAGAATCGGGACCACTACTTCGGTAACTACGCGTGGTCGCTGCACAACGTGAAGCGGATCGAGTTCATCTATGGCCCGGCGTCCGCGCTCTACGGGGCCGATGCGGTCTCGGGCATCATCAACATCGTGACCTACGACGCCGAGGACATGGGCGAGCATCACGTGCGCCTGTCTCTCGACGCGGGGACGTGGCTGCGCTCGGGCGAGCACCGTGTGGACGCCGACCTCTCCGCCGCCGCGATCTGGGGGCCGCTGAGGCTCCACGCCAGCGGCGCCTTCCACGACAGCGGCGGCCCGCGCCTCATCGAGGACTATCCGAAGTTCTACGCGCCCTTTTCCGAACCGAAGTACCGGCAGCAGGGCGGCAAGGACGAAGACGGCGTCCCCGGCGGGCCCGGGCCACCGATCTTCACGATGCCCAGCCGCACCTACCACATCAGCGTGAACGCCGAGCTCGGCGACACCCTGCGCATCCAGTACATGCGCTGGTGGGCGAGGCAGTCGTCGTCCATCGGGTACAACGTGCCGGTCTTCGAGTTCTCGCCGGAGGCCGCCTGGACGATGTGGCAGGACAATATCGGTCTGAGCCACAGGTTGGTGCTGGACGATCGCTTCACGCTGAACAGCCGCGCGGGGTTCAACCGACAGGAGCTGGACCCCTCGAGCAAGTTCGTCCAGAGCTTCTTCCTCGACGGCGCCGCCTTCACGCGCGAGGACTTCAAGTACCTGCGCAGCACGCGCTTCTCGCTCAACGAGGAGCTGGCGTTTGAGTCCCACAACGGGCGGGTGACGGCCATCGGCGGCGTGCGCTTTGAGAACATCTATTCGCTGAGCAAGATCTCGACGACCACCGGCGAGCCCTTTCAGCGCCGCTACCCCGCCGGGTATCAGGTCAATCCGGCGACGCCGGCCGCCGAGGTGAACTTCCGCAGCTTCGGCGTCTACAGCCAGGTCCAGTGGAAGGTCGTCGAGGGCCTCGACGTGATCGGCGGCCTCAACCTCGACAAGGTCTGGTACTTCCCGTGGTCGGTGAACCCACGGGTGGGCCTCACGTGGGCCGCCGCCGATGAGCTGACGCTGCGGGCGAGCTACGGCAAGGCGTATTTGACGCCGTCGCCCATGTATATGTTCGAGGGCTTCAACAACGTGGCGTTTCCCGGAGAGGGCACAATCGGCGCGGTGCCCAACACGAAGATGGAACCCGAGAACTACCACACGGTCGAGATCGGCGGGACGGTGGCGCCCCTGGCGTCCTTTGTCGCCCCGGGCCACTTCGATCTCCTGCTCGACGTCAGCGCCTACCTGACTCGCAACACGAACTACCTGCTCCGCAGCCGCACCGCGGTGCCGCCGGTCGAGTACATCCCGGCGATCGGAAACACGCCGGCTCAGAGCATCGACGTGGGGGATGGGGCCGTGGCGCTCTTCACCAACGAGAACGCTGGCGAAATCTGGGCTTACGGCGTCGACATCTCGCTGAGCGCTCGCTTCCGGTCCTGGGCCAACCTGTGGCTGCACTACTCGTATCTCGACGGGAAGATGAAGGAAGACCCGAAGATCTCGTCGGGCGACGGCTTCGACATCGACTTCATGGGCAACCAGGCCGCCCACGTCATCAAGGCCGGCATCGACGTCCGGGCGTATTTCCCCGGCCTCCATGTGGTCCCGCGGCTGACCTGGTACAGCGACTATAAGATGCGCCCTGAGGCGCCGTTCAACCTCGAGGGCGCCACCCTGAGCCGGCCGCCGATCTTCGATCTGTCCATCATCTACGAGCACAAGCGCTTCGACATCTGGGGCCTCGCCCGAAACCTCACGGACCGCCGATACTCGGTGCCCGGCAGCACGGTCAGCCAGCTCGCGCCGACCCGTCAGCCCCAAGATCGCTTCAGCTTCCTCGCCGGCTTCACGCTGCGGCTGTAGGCGTCGGGCGCCTAATCCGGCGGCAGCACCTCGACCTCGAGGCCGTCTTCGCGCAGCACCAGCACGAGATGGTCGCCGCTGTGGGCGCGGCCTGCGAGGATCGCGCGGGCTACGGTGGTCTCGCACTGCCGCTGGACCGCGCCGCGCATGGGGCGGGCGCCCAGCGCTGGCTCCCAGCCGCCGTGATCGATGAGCCAGTCGACGACCTCCGGTGCGGCCTCGTAGCTGATGCCGCGCTCGGCGCTGAGGCGCTCGGAGGACTCGCGGATCAAGAACTCCGTGATGGAGGCGACGTCCGGGCGGGCCAGGGGGCCGAAGACGCAGTGCTCCTCGATGCGGCCCCACAGCTCGGGCGGCAGCGCCTTGCGGGCCGTGGCGCGGACGCGCTCGAGCTCCTCGGGGCCGGGCCGGGCCATGTCGTCCGTGTCGCCGAAGCCGATGCGCTTTCGCCGGTAGCCGTCCAGGGCGTCAGCGCCGAGGTTCGACGTCATGATGATGACCGTGCTCGACAGGTTCAGGACGCGGCCCTTGGCGTCGGTGACGCGGCCCTCGTCGAGGATCTGCAGCAGGACGTTCAGCACGTCGGCGTGGGCCTTCTCGATCTCGTCGAAGAGCATGATCTGGTAGGGCCGGCGCGACAGCGACGCGGTCAGCGCCCCCGCCTCTTCGTGGCCGACGTAGCCCGGCGCGGCGCCCAGAAGCCGGCTGACCGAGTGGCGCTCCATGTACTCGCTCATGTCGAAGCGGGTCAGGGCGTCTTTGGAGCAGAAGAGGAAGTCGGCCAAGACCTTGGCGGTCTCGGTCTTGCCGACGCCGGTCGGGCCCAAGAACAGAAACGAGCCGATGGGGCGCTGGGACGCGAAGCCGGCGCTGTTGCGCTGGATGACCTGGCTGACCACGTCCAGCACGTCGGGCTGGCCGACGATGCGCTCGCCGAGGAAGCCGCGGATGCCCAAGATGCGCTCGGCGTCGCTCATCAGCAGGCGCTCGACCGGGATGCGGGCGACCTCGGCGACCACCTCGGCGATGTCGGCGGCCTCGACGGACTCTTTTCCCTGGCGCACGGCGCGCGCGGCGGCGGTGTCGATGAGGTTGATGGCCTTGTCGGGCAGGCGCCGGTCGACGATGTAGCGGCGGCTCATGCGCACGGCGGCCTCGAGGGCCTCGGGCAGGTAGACGACGCCGTGGTGGGTCTCGTACTGGGGCACGATGCCGCGCAGGATGTTCAGCGCGTCGGCCTCGCTGGGCTCCTCGACCTCGAGCGGCTGAAAGCGGCGCTCGAGCGCCGGGTCCCGCTCGATGTAGCGGTGGTACTCGCGGGTGGTGGTCGCGCCGATACAGGGAAACTCGCCGCGCGCCAACGCGGCCTTGAGATCGTTGGCCGCGTCCATCGCACCGTCGCCTGCGCCCGCGCCGACCAGGGTGTGGATCTCGTCGATGAAGACGATGACGCGGCCGGCGGACTGGCGGACCTCGTCTTTGAGCAGGGCCATGCGCCGCGAAAACGCGCCGCGCAGCTCGGTGCCGGCGATGAGCGAGCCGACGTCCAAGCTGATGATGACGCGATCGCGCAGGGCCGGGACGCGCTCGCCGTGCTCGAGCAGAGCGCGGGCCAGCCCCTCGACCACGGCGGTCTTCCCGACGCCGGGCTCGCCGACCAGGCAGGGGTTGTTGGACCGGCGCTTGTTGAGGATGTCGATCATCGCCTCGATGAGCGCGTGGCGGCCGATGACCGGGTCGATGCGGCCCGCGGCGGCCTCCGCGGTGAGGTTTCGGCCGAGGGTGCTCAGCAGCGGGAACTGCTCGGGGTCCAGCATCCACGGCCCCAGCTCCTCGCTCGGCTCCGGCGCCGCCTTGGCGCGGCTCACGCTGCCGACGGGCGGCAGGCTGGCCACATCGTCCGCGTCGGGATCGTCCCACGGGGCCGTCTGGCGCGCGACGGTCTGGGGTTGCGGGGCAGGGCGGGGCGGCTCGCGCTCGCGCTCGGGCTCCACGACGCCGACCGCGCGCTCGGGCTCGCCGCGGAAGGGGCGCGCTGGCGGCGGGCGACGGACCAATTCGCGAGGTACCGGCCCGTGAATCCGCGCCAGCACCATCGTGCGGACCTCGCGCGGCTGGACCCCCAGGTAGAGGAAGATCCGGTACGCGACCGACGAGGACTCGCGGGTCAGGGCCAGCAGCAGGTGTAAGCTCGAGACCAGCGTCGCGTCGGTGCGGCGCGCCGCGTCGAACATGCGCTCGACCATCAGCTCGAGCACGTCGTGCCCGTCTTCGAGCCGCCCGGTCTCGCGCTTGACGTTCTTGAGGGCGTCGATGACCCGCTCGGCGTTCAGGCGCAGGTCACCCAGCAACTGGGCCGCCCGGTTCGGGCTGGTCAGGATGCCGAGCAGGATGTGCCCCGTGGTGATCGTGTGACCACCCCCATGGGCCATCTCGCTCGCCTCTTCGAGGATGTGCTCGACCTCGATACTCTGGCGCATCCACGACCCCGCGCTGGTCCGCAGCCTGGATAGCACAGGCGATCCCCAGGCGCCACGGGCCGCGGAGTCGACACCGCAGCACGCACTCGCTACCCTTTCGCCATGGCCCACGCATCCGAACCGCGAGCCCGTCCCACTTACGCCGACATCGAGGCGCTTCCGTCGAACGTCGTCGGTGAGATCCTCGGCGGTGAGCTGGTCGTCAGCCCGCGGCCGGCGGGCCGTCACGCGGGCGCGTCGAGCCAGCTCGGCGCGAGCCTGATCCCACCCTGGTCGCGAGGGATAGGCGGCCCGGGGGGGTGGCGCATCCTCGATGAGCCTGAGCTGAGCCTCGGTGTCGACCCGGACTACGACCCCGTGGTGCCGGACCTCGCCGGCTGGCGGATCGAATCGATGCCGGAGGGCTATGTCACCGCTCAAGCTCACACCGTGCCTCAGTGGGTCTGCGAGGTGATCTCGCCCAGCACCCGTCAGCGGGATCGCGTACTCAAGGTCCCGTTCTACGCTCGGGCTGGCGTCCAGCACGTGTGGCTCGTCGACCCCATCGACGAGACCCTCGAGGTCTACGCCCTGCACGACGGTCGCTACGTCCTGGCCGGCAGCTACGCAGGCGACGCCGTCGTGCGCGCGGAGCCCTTCGACGCCATCGAGCTTGAGCTGTGCTGGCTGTGGGACCGGCCGCCGGAAAAACCCGCGGGCGGCGACGGCTGAGGTGCCCGGCGGTGCTCGGGCCTACTCGTCGTCGGGCCGGAACCGCGCCGGGACCTCAGCGCTCAGATGAAACCCGTCCCAGGGCTGGTTTTTCGTGTGCGGCAGCATCGGGACCATCGGCTCCTTTTGAAGCGACGCCCCGCCGTCGACGCGCACCGTGGTGCCGGTGATGAACGCCGCCGCCGGGCTCAGCAAGAACGTCACCGCGGCGGAGCACTCGGCCTCCGTAGCGAGGCGCGAGCTGGGGTTTTTGGGCATGACGCGCGCCGCGACGGCCTGGACCGCGTCGGGGTAGTTGGCGAGGCCGCTGGACATCACATAGCCCGGCGCGACCGCGTTGACCCGCACGCCCACAGGCGCCCACTCGATGGCCAAGGACTTGGTCAGGTTCACGACCGCCGCTCGCGCGGCACCCGTGTGCGCCATGCCCGGAAAGCCGTTCCACATGTCGGCCACGATGGTGATGATGCGCCCGCCCGCCTTGCCCATGGCGTGCCGGTACACCGACTGGCTCACCCAAAAGGTGCCGTTTAAGTTGGTGTCGATGACCGCTCGCCACCCCTTGGGCCGGATGTGCGCCGCCGGCGACGCGAACTGCCCGCCGGCGTTGTTGACCAGCATGTCCAGGCGCCCGTGCCGCGCCACCATGGCGGCAACGGCCGCGTCCACCTCGACGTCGTCGCGGATGTTCATGGGCTGGCTGTCCGCCCTCCCGCCCGCCTCGGCGATCTCGGCGACCACGGCGTCCAGCGGCTCGGGCCGGCGCCCCGAGATCACGACGGTCGCGCCGAGGCTGGCCAGCTCGTGGGCGATGCACCGCCCGATCCCGGTCCCGCCGCCGGTGACCAGCGCGACCTCGCCGTCGAAGAGGCGATCGCGAAACACGCTCCTATAAGGCCCCGCCACGCTCGCCTCCCGCCCCGGTTCGTGCCGCCGGCATAGCCTCTCAGGCCCAGGGCCGGCAAGGGCTCGCCGCCGATACACTGGACGTGGCGAGGCGCCGGTCCCATGGTTCGCGGCTGGAGGAGGCGCCCATGAGCGACGGGAAGTCCACGAATTCGTCAGGTAGCACCGGGGTTTTCGACACGTTGGGGGCCCCGGCTTGGGAGCTCTCGCGCAGCCCAGCCGCGGCCGAGATCGGGCGGCTGGCGGGCGAGTCGGGCCTCTTCTGCTTTCACTTCGAGCATCGGGTGCGGCTGCCCCTGCCGGAGCACTGGGTGCCGCAGGATCGACCGGACCTGGGCGAGGCGCCGGGGTGGCAGGCCGGCGTCTTGGCCGAGGCGAAGTATCAGGCCTTTCGCCACGACCTGCTCTTGGGGAGCTTTCACCCGGGGCACCGCGCCAAGTGGACCGCCCATGAGCTCTGCCACGGCCTGGTGGGCTTCGCGTGGCGGCCGGGCGCGACACCGTTTTTTCACGCGTTGGCGGCCCGGCTCGCCGAGGCGCTGCCCGTCGCGCTCTGGTATTTCCTCGACGAGGCGGGCCTGGCGCGCTGCGCGGAGCACCGCGGCGGCGGGCCGCTGCACGGCGACTTCTGCCCGGCGTGTGAGGAGGCGGCGATGCGTGGCCCGCTGGACGACGCGGCGACGGAGCGCTGGCTGTCGGAGGGCAGGGCCTTCGTGGCGCGCGAGCTGGACGCCGTCTCGCGCTCGCGGACCCGAGGCCGGAGCGAGCCCCATCGCCTGGGCTCGCTGGATCTCGCCAGCGACGGGTTGGCCTACGCGGCCG
>CAZNZH010000132.1:0-10298 GCA_964577445.1 uncultured Myxococcales bacterium | reverse complement strand
CCCCTGAAAAGACGTCGCTGGCGCCCCGCTCGGTCCGAACATGGAAACACCCTCTCAGGCCGCGCGCAGCCGCTCGAGGAAGGTCGCGATGCCGTCCAGGGCCAGGTTGGTCCGCAGCGAGTAGAAGATGTCGAAGGCGTGCTGGGCGCCTGACAGCTCCGCGTAGGCCACGGGCACGTCCGGCGCGGCTGCGCGCAGCGCGTCACGGAACCGGCGCGCCTGCTTGACCGGGACCATCGAGTCGCGGTTGCCGTGGATGATGAGAAAGGGCGGCGCCTCGGGCCCGACCTGATCGATGGGCGAGGCCAGCTTCCACAGCGCGGGATCCGCCTCCGGGGAGGCCTTCAGGACCGCCCGCTCCAGCAGGCGCACCATCCCCTGGTGGGGCCAGTCGCCATCTCGGTCCAGCGCGTCGTACACGCCGTACATCGCGACGCAGCCCGCGAAGCGTGTGTCCACCTGCTCGAAGCCGGGCTGGAGCTCGGGCCTGTTGGGGGTCAGCGCGGCCAGGCTCGCGAGGTGGGCGCCCGCGGAGAGGCCGGCGACGACGACGAGCGCCGGATCGCCGCCATACTCGGCGATGTGCTCCCGGACCCAGGCGAGCGCGCGCTTGATGTCGATGAGCTGGTCGGGGAAGGTCGCGCGCGGGCTGAGGCGGTAGTCCGCGTTGACGACGACCCAGCCCTGGCTCGCCATCCGCCGCATCAGCGGCAAGCCTTGGGTGTCCTTGGACCCGATGATCCAGCCGCCACCGTGGATGTGGAGCAGCACGGGCCGCCCGGCGCCGGGCTCCAGCGGGTGAAACACGTCCAGCTTCAGGCGCAGCGTGCCCACCTCGGCGTAGACGATGTTCCTGTCGCGACAGACCGCGCGATCGCCGAAGCGGAAGGGCAAGATCAGCCGGTTGAGGTCTCGCTGATGGACCGGCGCCCCGCCGGGCGTGTCGAAGGCCGCGTCGATGGCGTCTACGATCGTCCGGCGGGTGGTCGCAGCCGGCCGTAAGAGCAGCAGCATGCCCAGCCACGAGAGGCTCGCGACGCCCAAGCCGACGTGGCCTAAAGGCGTCGCGAAGGCGCCCTCGGTGGAAAACCACCAGGTCAGCGCGATCTGAAAGATCACCTGATGCAGCGCCAGCTCAGAGGTGAACCAGCCCGCGAAGAAGCTGACCGCGCCGAGCACCGCGGGCCGCCGAAAGGGGCGCCAGGCGTTGGCGGTGAGCGACAGGCTCGCGAGGGCGAGGGCGAGGTAGAGGTGATCCAAGCGCGGCGTCTCCGTGGTGCGGGCGGGCGGTGGAGCATACGCACGCAGGCGCGGCGCGCCACAAGGCACTTCGCGCCGGCGCGGAGCGCACTCTTCATGGGCGCTGAGGTCACGAGTTTGGTAGGCTCCCGCGACTTCGTAGGAGCCCCGCCATGCGACTTCCGGCCCTCATCATCCCCTCGCTGCTCGTGCTCACCGCCGCCGGCCTCGCGCCTGGGTGCGACGACGGCGACGGCGGCGCGAACCCCGACACCGGCGCGACCGCAGCGGACGCCGCCGGGGACGCCACCGCGCCGGACGCCGACAGCGCGGGCGCCGCGGACGACGCGACCCCCGATGGGGCGCCGGACAGCGCAGACTCATCGGTGGCCGCGCCGGCCCCCGTGACGGCCGAGTCCTGCGACGGCGACCCCACGGTGAGCGCCATCTTCACCGTCGCGCCGTACGTCCAGAACGTCCTGCCCGACTCGGCCTGGATCCTCTGGGAGACGCCCGAGGGCGAGCACGGCGCCGTCGAGTGGGGGCCCACCGACGCGCTTGGCGAGGTGAGCTGCGGCGGGGTCCGCGGTTTCCTGCTGGACATCAGCCTCGACCGCACCGAGCTGGTCCACGAGGTCCAGCTCACCGGCCTGACGCCCGACACCACCTACTGGTACCGCGCGGTCACCGGCACTTCGCGCAGCAATATCCAGCACTTCCGCACGGCGCCGACCCGGGACTCCGAGGCGCCGCTGCGCTTCGTGGCCATGTCCGACAGCCAGCGCGACGACAACAACCGCACGAAGTTTCGCGAGATAATCAACGAGGGCGTCATCCCCTTCGTGCGCGCCGAGTTCGGCGAGGATCTGGCCAAGGCCCTGGGCTTCTTCATCGTCGCCGGCGATCTGGTCGACAACGGCTGGCTCTACGAAGAGTGGCAGACCGACTTCTTCAGCCCGGCCGAGAAGCTCATGCAGGAGGTCCCGCTCTACCCCGTCCCCGGCAATCACGAGGGCGGCAGCTCGTTTTTCTGGCGCTACTTCAAGCTGCCCGAAAACGGCGGCGCGCCGCAGGTGCCTCACTGGTATTACGTCGACTACTCGAACGTGCGCCTCATCGGGCTGGACTCCAACGGCGGGTTTCGGACCCAAGCGCAGCTCGACTTTTTGGCGGAGATCCTCGACGACACCTGCGATGACCCGCTGGTCGACTTCGTCTTCGCCCAGCTTCACCACCCCTACAAGTCCGAGCTGTGGCTGCACGGCGAGACCGACTACACCGGCAAGGTGATGGCGCTGCTCGAGGAGTTCTCGACGCGCTGCGGCAAGCCCAGCATCGAGTTCTTCGGCCACACCCACGCCTACTCGCGCGGGCAGTCGCGCGACCACAAGCACCTGATGGTGAACGTGGCGAGCGCGGGCGGGGCCATCGACCGGTGGGCCGACAGCGGGCAGGCCGACTACGACGAGTTCTCGGTCAGCCAGGACACGTGGGGCTTCGTGGTGGTCGAGGTGGAGGCCGGCGACGCGCCGAAGTTCACCCTGCGCCGCGTGTCTCGCGGGAACACCGATTTCCCGGAGGACAACACGGTGACCGACACGGTGACGGTCAAGCGCTACGACGCCCCGCCCGACCAGCCGGCCGCGCTCAGCCCTGTGGACACGACGGTCTGCGGCGACTCACTGCGGCTGGCGGCGAGCGCCTACCACGACCCCGACGCCGACTCCCAGGCCGGCGCGCACTGGCAGGTCAGCGCGGACTGCGCCGACTTCGAGGCGCCGGTTTACGAGCGTTGGCGCCAAAACGAGAACTGGTACCGCGGCGTCGACACCCAGGCCGGCGACGACCTGAGCGACGAGCAGCCCGAGGCGGCGCTCGCTGACGGCGGCTACTGCTGGCGCGTGCGCTACCGTGACACCAGCTTGAACTGGAGCCCCTGGTCAGCGCCGGCGGCGTTCACCATCGGCGCGTGTCAGCCCACGCCCTGAGCGCTCGCACCGCCCCGGCGCGCGTACTAATCCAGCCACTCATCCAGCGCCGACACCACCCGCTCGCGCGCCTCGGGCGCAGACAGCAGCAGGTCGTGGATGCCACCGGGGATGCGGGCGATCGTGACGTCGGGGCCCAGCCGGCGCGCCAGCGCGAGCACCCGGTCCACGTCGATGACCACGTCGCTGTCGCGAAACCAGGGCCCGTAGTGGCTCCCGTCGCCGGAGCGCGCGCTGCACATCGCCAGGATCGGGCAGGGGATCTGGAGGCCGCGGGCGACTCGACGCTGGGCGAGCCGGACGGCCCTCAGCCAGCCCGCGCGCATGGGCAGGGTGCCGGGGCGCTTCCAGGTGAGATCGTAGCGCCAGGCCCCGCCGTAGCCGAGATCGGCGTGCAGTGAGCGGGCGTAAGCCGGATCGTCGGCCAGGGGCAGCGCGCACCGCGGCGCGACCCTCCCAACGGTCTCGACCAGGGCATCGACCAGCCGGCGCCGAGCCGGACCGCCGGTGATGTCCAAAAACGGCGCGTTGAGAAATAGCCGCCCCACCTGCCCGCGCGCTCGCCGCGCGTGAGCGTAGAGCGCCGTGATGAGCCCACCGGTGGAGTGCCCGGCCAAGCAGACCCGCGCGCGCCCGTCGCGGCGCCGAACCCGCCACAGCGCCGCGTCGATCTCCTCGAAATACACCGACAGATCGCGGCTGTACGCCAAGAGATCGCCCGGCCTCAGCGAGCGCCCATAGCGCCGCAGGTCCAGCGCGTAGAACGCGAAGCCGAGCGCCTCCATGCGGAGAGCGAACCAGGTCTGGAAGAAGTAGTCGTTATAGCCGTGGACGTAGAGCATCGCGCCGCGCGGGGCGGCGGCGCCGGGCCGGTAGACCAGGGTGCCGACGGCCGCCGCTCCCTCATCGGGGCGGAGCGCCATGGTCTCGCGCACGAAGCCGTGACCCAAGATGTCGTCCGCGCCGTCGTCGAACACCGCCCCTCCGAAGCCGCCACCGGCCGAAGCCGCCACCGGCCGAAGTCATGACCAGACCTGTGTCACACCGCGCCGCCACGCCGTCAACGGCCGCCGCCACGCGCCGAGTATCGCAGCGCGCCCGCACACGCTTCCCTTCCCCGGCCGGTCTCGATTAGGCTCCGCGCCTGCGAACGCGCGACCGGGTGCCCCACCGAGCCCGGGTGCCCCAGCCCGAGGCGGCCATGTCCACTCCGACGCCCGACCCCAAACGCAACGACGCCGCGCATCTCGCCGACGTCAAGCAGCTCGGCCTCTGGGCCTCCATCGCCAGCCTGAGCTACGTGTTCTGGATCTGCGGCGGCATGGAGATGATCGAGCGCCTCGCCTACTACGGCGTCAAGGCGGTCGCGACGCTCTACGCCAAAGACCCCGCCAGCAACGGCGGTCTCGGCGTCACCATGAGCGACTTCGGCAGCATCTTGATGGTGTGGGCCCTGGTGCAGTCGATCCTGCCGGTCTTCACCGGCGGCCTCTCCGACCGCTACGGCTACAAGGAGACCATCTTCGCGTCGACGGTGGTCAAGATCAGCGGCTACCTGACCATGGCGATGTTCCCGACCTATGTCGGGTTTTTCTGCGGCGCCATGCTGCTCGCCGCCGGCACCGCCATCTTCAAGCCCGGCATCCAAGGCACGCTGGTCAAGGCGACCAGGCGCGAGAACAGCTCCATGGCGTGGGGCATCTTCTATCAGACCGTCAATATCGGCGGCTTCTTAGGCCCGCTGGTCGCCGGCTACATGCGCAAGATGGAGTGGCGCTACGTCTTCCTCGCCTGCGCCGCCATCATCTCGCTGAACTTCCTCATGCTGCTGCTCTATAAAGAGCCCGGCAAAGCCGACCGCCTACAGCGCGCCGCCTCCGACAAGGCCGGCGGCGTCAAGCGCCGAAGCCTCATCGCCGAGTCGCTCGAGGAGCTGGCGAAGCCCCACGTCTGGGTCTACCTGCTCATCTTCTCGGGCTTCTGGTTCATGTTCAACGCGCTCTTCGACGTGCTGCCCGCCCACATCGAGGACTGGGTCGACACCCGCGACATCGTCCACACGCTCTTCGGGTCCGGCGGCGCTCAAAACGAGGTCGTGAAGTTCTTCATCGTGATGAACGAGGCCGGCACCGAGATCAAACCGGAGGGGATGCTCAACATCAACGCCGGCCTCATCATGCTCACCTGCTTCGGCTTCGCGTGGCTGTCGGGCCTGATGCGGGCGACGACCTCCATGGTGGTCGGGACGCTGCTGGCCACCCTCGCCATCGTCCTGTCCGGCCACTCGATCGCCGGCTGGGTCTCGGTGTCGGCCATCCTGGTCTTCTCGGTGGGCGAGATGCTCTCCAGCCCCAAGTTCAGCGAGTTCATCGGCAACTTCGCCCCGGACGACAAGAAGGCGATGTACCTCGGCTTCTCGCAGATCCCGCTGGCCATCGGCTGGACCCTGGAGGGCAAGATCGGCCCCTGGCTCTACGACGTCTACGCCTCCAAAGACCAGTTCTCGCGCGATCTCCTCGCCCAAAAAGGCGTCCTGGACGTGAGCACCGACGCCATCCCCCAGGGCGAGGCGTTTCAGCACCTGGTCGCCCACACCGGCCAGGACCCCTTCGTGCTGACGAAGCTGCTCTACGACACCCACCACGTCTCGATGGTCTGGGACATCATGGCCATCGTCGGTATCGTGAGCGCCATCGGCATCTGGCTCTATGGCCGGTGGATCAGGGAGCTGTCCCGACAGACGTGAGAGGGGTGCTGCGATGTCTCGCCGTGTCATGGTGTTGCTGCTGGTCGGAGTGCTCGCCGCGTGCGACGGCGGCGGCGCTGCTAACCCGGACCTCGACGCCTCCGACCTCTCGGATAGCCAGGAGATCGCTGGCGATTCGACGGACGCCTCCGATGTCGAGGCCACCCCCGACGCCGAGGCCACCAGCGACGCCGACGCCGACGCCGAGACCGCCAGCGACGCCGACGCCGGCCCGGTCTCGGGCACCCAGTGGCTCTACGACCCGGTGGCCGGCACCGAGCTGTGGGCCTTCCCCGACGACTACCTGACCCGCCCCGACCCGGACAGCCCCACCGGGCTCCGCGTCGACACCAGCGTCGGGCGGGCCCCCTGGGTCGCCGACCTCGACACCATCATCCAGAAGAGCATCGCCGACCTCAGCTCGCTCAGCGGCTTCGGCACCCAGGGCGGCGGCTTCTTGCGCTTCAGCGCCGCCCTGGGCCCGCTGCCGACCGGCGCTGAGGGCTCCGTGACCAACGACCAGCTCATGCTGCTGGACCTCGGCACGGACCCGCCGACGCGCGTGCCCTTCGACGCCAGCCACAACGACGAGGACAAGGCGCTGATCATCTGGCCGCTGCGCCCCCTGCGCGAGCGCACCCGCCACGCCCTGGTCGCGACCACCGCCCTCAGAGACGCCGCCGGCCTCCCGCTCCTCCCCTCGCCGCTGCTGGCGCGTCTGGTGGCCGGCACCGACCCGCCCGCCGGCCTCGAGTCCCTGGTCCCGCGCTACCAGGAGCTGACCGCGAAGACCGGCCTCGCCCCCGAATCCCTCGCCGCCGCCGTGGTGTTCACGACCCACGGCGACCTCGACCGCGTCTTCACGGCCGTGGCCGACGTCACCACCCGCAGCTACGCCTGGACCGAGGCGCCGGCCTGCAAACCCGACGGCGATCTCCGCGCCTGCGAGGGGACCTTCACCGCCTACGACTACCGCCACGACGGCTGGGTGACCGGCGAGGCGCCGGCGGCCACCTGGGAGCTGCGCGTCTCCATCTGGCTGCCCGCCAAGGCCGCGGGGCCGGGCCCCTACCCCACCCTCTTCTACGGCCACGGCATCAACGACAGCCGCGGGTCGGGCAGAGGCCTCGCCAAACGCTTCGCCCCCCGCGGCTTCGCGGTGGTCGCCGCCGACGCCCTCGAGCACGGCGAGCACCCCACCGCCGACCCCGGCGACGATCAGCTCAACGCGATGCGCTTTTTGGGCATCGATCTCGAAAACGTCCGCATCGACGCCCTCGCACTCAGCGGCAACTTCAACCAGACCATGCTCGACCGCCTCCAGCTCATCGCGCTGATGAAGGACGCCCCCGACGTCGACGGCGACGGCGCGCCCGACCTGGACCCGGAGCGCTTCGGCTACTACGGCATCAGCCTCGGCGGCATGATGGGCAGCTCGATATTGGCCGCCTCGAGCGACCTCCGGGTGGGGGTCCTGCCGGTCGCGGGCGGGCGCCTCATCGCGTTCGTCACCGACACCGGCCTCATCAAGCCGCTCTTGCCGCTTCTGGGCACGCTCGTCGGCTCCGAGGCCCTGCTCGAGCGGCTGCTCATCGGCGCCCAGTCGGTCATCGACGCCGCCGACCCGGCGACCTTCGCCAGTCACGTGCTGACGAATCGGCTGGTCAGCGGCCCCACGCCCCATGTGCTCTTCCCCGTCGCCATCGGTGACGAGGTGGTCCCGCCCGCCGCCGGCCGCGCCCTCGCCCGCGGCCTCGGCATCCCGCAGGTGCCGCCGGTGCTGTTCCCCGTCGACCTCATCGAGGTCACCGGGCCCGCGCCCGTCAGCGCCGATCTCCCCGACAGCACCACGGCGGGCTACTTCCAGCTCGACCGCGTCACCAGCGGCGCCAAGGTCGTGCCCGCCGACCACGACAACACGCCCTACAGCCCCGAGGTCCTGCTCCAAGCAGGCCACTTCCTCGACACCTGGCTCGAGACCGGAACGCCCGAGATCCTCAATCCTTACGCCGAGATGAACACCCCGCCGCTGCCGTGACCGCGTCGCGCGCGTCACGCCCCGGAGGGCGCAGGGTCTTCGAGCAGCGCCGCCATCATCTGAGTGGCGGCGCCGCGGTCGATCTTGCCGTTGCCGCCACGAGGGAGCGCGTCCACGACCCGGACGTGGCGCGGCCGCCGATACCCGGCGACCTGGGCCTCGGCGAAGGCCAAAAACCCCTCGGCGTCGAAGCGCCCGCCCCGGGCGACCACCAGCGCCGCGGGCAGCTCGCCCATGCGCGGGTCGGGGACGCCGACCACCGCGACCTCGGAGACGTCCGGGTGGGCCGCCAGGGCCGCCTCGACCTCGGCGGGAAACACCGAGAAGCCGCCGACCTTCAGCCGGTCTTTGCGCCGGCCGGAGAAGAGCAGCAGGCCGCCGGGGCCCGTGCGCCCGAGATCGCCGGTCGAAAACCACCCGTCCGCGTCGGGGCCCGCGCCCGGATTGCCCCGATAATGCTGTAAAACCCTGGCTCCCCGAAACTGCAGCTCGCCGGCCTGGCCCATGGGCACCGGCCGCCCGGCGTCGTCGACGACCCGCACCTCGATGCCCGGCAGCGTGAACGCGGGGCTGGCCACCGGCAGCGGGCCCAGAAGCGACGGCGGGTAGACGCGGACGGCGGCGGCGCCGGACAGCTCGACCATGCCGTAGACGTCGACGAAGGTGGCGGACCCCACCCCGCGGCCCAGCGCGCTGAAGGCCGAGCCGCGGGCCTGAAAGCGCCGCGCGCGCTCCGGCGGCATCGCGTCGGCGGCCGAGACCCAGCCGTGGACGCCCGACAGGTCGCGCTCATCGGCGCCGGCGGACTCGAGATCGGCGTACATGGTGGGGACGCCGACGAAGATCGAGGCGCCGCCCGCCGCGAGGATGTCGAGGCACTCGGTGGCGTCGAACGCGCGGCGATGCACCAGGCGCGCGCCGGTGGTCAGGGTGGCCAGGGCCGTGGACAGCCCCATGACGTGGGCCAGGGGCAGCGGCGCCAGCACGGTGAACGGGCTGCTCCCGTCGGCGCGCGGGGCGGCCAGCGGTGCCCGGATGCGGCCGGCCGCCGAGGTCAGCCCGCGGCTGGTCAGGGCCGCGGCCTTGGGCTGCCCGGTGGTCCCCGACGTGCACATCAGCACGACCACCCGCGCCCGGTCGCCTCGCTGGGCGCCGACGAGACCCGGCCGCGTGGTCAGGGTGTGGGCGACGCTGCCGGCCTCGGTGGCCGGGCCGGCGAGCTGCACGCGCAGGCCTTTTAGGGCGGCGGCGCCTGACAGCTCGGCGTTCACCACCGCGCGCGTGGCCTCGGTGGCCCGGACGACCGCCTCGAGCTCGCCGGGCCGCAGCCGCGCGTTGACAGGCGCCGCGACCGCGCCGACGCGGGCCAGCGCGAAGACGTGAAAGAGCGCGTCCAGGCCATTGCCCACGGCGACGAGCACGGTGTCGCCCGGCGAGACCCCCGCCGCCCGGTGCGCCGCGGCCAGTCGCGCGGTCGCCTCCTCGACGTCGGCGTAAGTCCAGACGGGGCCGTGGTGGAGCCCCGCCACGGGCTGTGGCGACTCGAGCGCCGGCCGCTCGCCCCAGCGCGCCGCCAGAATCGCCGGCAAGCTGCCCAGATCGGCCCCGCGACCGAGCAGCAGCTCGACCTCCGAACGCAGCCGCCAGAGCTTCATCGCAGCTCGCTGGATCGCTTGCCCAGCAGGCGACGCGCCACGATGAGCAACTGAATCTGCTGAGTACCCTCAAAGATATCGAGGATCTTCGAGTCGCGCGCCCACTTCTCCAGGAGCTCGGTCTCGGAGTAGCCCATCGCTCCACACAGCTCGACGGCGCGCAGGGTCACGGCGTTGGCCACCCGCGCCGCCTTCGCCTTGGCCATCGACGCCTCCATGGAGTTGGGCACCGCGTTGTCGGCCATCCACGCCGCCTTCAGGGTCAGTAGCCGCGCCGCCTCGAGGTCCGCCTCCAGCCGCAGCAGCTCGGCCTCGACCGCGCCCTGCCCGAAGATCGGCGCGTCGTAGCGCGGCGTCACCCCCTCGCGAGCGAGGAGCTCGCTGGCCCGCTCGAGCGCCGCCCGCGCCACGCCCAGCGCCATCGACGCGACCACCGGCCGCGTGTTGTCGAAGGTCTGCATCACGCCGCCGAAGCCCTCGCTCGGCTTGATGTCGGCCGACCCCAAGATGTTGTCCTTGGGGATGCGGCAGTCCTCAAACAGGAGGGTCGCCGTGTCCGACGCCCGAGTCCCCATCTTGTGGTCCCGCGGCAGCAGCGTCAGGGCGGGCGGGGCCTTCTCGACGAGGGAGGG
>CAZNZH010000131.1:0-10315 GCA_964577445.1 uncultured Myxococcales bacterium | reverse complement strand
GCCCAGCGCGCAGCCAGCCTGGACCCCGCGCGCGTCCTGGTCTCGTAGCTCGCACTTTGGGCGCGCCTTGACCGGGCTTTGAGCCTGAGGCTACGGTCGCCCCGACGGGAGGGGCGCCCATGTCGGGGGTTATTCGGGACGCGGCGTATCGCACGGAGAACCTCCACCACGGAGAGCTCAGGCACCACTACGGCAGCCACGTCCACCTGCTGTCGGACCCGTATCACCTGGCGCTCCTGGCCCGGCTGAGCGCGCCGCACACCTACCAGCCGACCGTGAACCACCTGGTCACCACGCTGTACCGCGATCTCGTCGCGGCGGTGGTCTCGCGCGAGCTGCCCACGGCGCCGATCGAGAGCCCGACCCGCATGCTGAGCCATACGCCCGCGGGCGTCTTTCGCGGCGAGGTGGTCGACCCAGCCACCCGGGTCGTCTGTGTCGACATCGCCCGCGCCGGGATGCTGCCGGCCCAGGTCTGCTTCGACGCGCTCAACCTCGTCCTCGAGCCGGCGGGCGTGCGGCAGGACCACCTGGTGATGAACCGCGTTACGGACGATTCGGGCCAGGTGGTCGGCGCGCGGATCTTCGGCGAGAAGACCGGCGGCGACGTCGACGGGCGCTTCCTGCTCTTTCCCGACCCCATGGGCGCGACCGGCACGTCCGTCATCCAGGCCATCCGCTACTACCGCGAACAGGCCGGGGGGACGCCGACCCGGATCATCACGTTGAACCTCATCGTGACGCCGGAGTTCGTGCGCAACCTGTCCGCGGCCTGCCCCGAGGTCACGGTGTACGCCTTCAGGCTGGACCGCGGGCTCAGCGACCCGGACGTGCTGGGCTCGATCCCCGGCACCCACGGCGAGCGCGAGCGCGGGCTCGACGACACCCACTACATCGTGCCCGGGGCCGGCGGCCTGGGCGAAGTCATCAACAACGTCGTCGTTTGACGGGAGGAGCCCCCATGGTCGGCGAGGGACAAGACATCGAGGTTCTCATCTCCGCGGAGGCTTTGGCGGCGCGGGTCGCCGAGCTTGGGCGCGAGCTGACGCGCGACTACGCGGGCAAAGATCTGGCGATCGTCGCGGTGCTCAAAGGCTCCTTCGTTTTCCTGGCCGACCTGGTTCGGAGCATCGACTTGGACTGCACGGTCGACTTTCTCGCGACCTCCAGCTACGGAAACGAGACGGAATCGAGCGGGATCGTGCGCCTCGCCCTCGACCTGACCGCCCCCATCGAGGGGCGCGACGTCCTGCTGGTCGAGGACATCATCGACACCGGCCTGACCATGAAATACCTGCTCGAGAACCTCGAGACGCGGCACCCGGCCAGCCTCAAGATCTGTACGTTGCTACACAAGCCGGCGCGAAACGAGATCGAGATCCCCATCGATTACAAGGGCTTCACCATCGACGACCGCTTCGTCATCGGGTACGGCCTCGACTACGGCCAGAAGCTGCGGAATCTCCCCTACATCGGCCATAAGGTCGCATAAGGATTGGAGATCTCCTTTCACGGCCACGCCTGCGTGTCTCTGCGCAGCGCCTCTGGACGCACGGTGGTGATGGACCCTTACCGGCCCGGGGCGTTCGGGGGCCGCTTGGCCCACGCCCCGGTCCGCCTCGCCGCAGACGTCGTGACCGTGAGCCACCACCACATCGACCACGCCCACGTCACCTCCGACCTGGCCGGCCCGAGCGGCGACCTCCCGCCGGTCGTGGACCACAGCGGCGACGCGGCGGGGCTCTCATTTCGCTCGCGATTCACCTATCACGACCGCCAGCACGGCACGCGGATGGGGATGAACGGCATCATCTCGCTCGAGCTCGACGGGCTGCGGATCACGCACCTGGGTGACATCGGCTGCCCCCTCACCCCCGCCGACGTCGAGGCCATCGGGGCGGTGGACGTGCTCATCCTGCCGGTGGGCGGTGTCTACACCCTCGGTCCGGAAGACGCGCCCCACCTGCTGGCCACCCTCTCGCCTCGACTCGCCATCCCGGTGCACTACGACAACGCCCGCTGCCACCTCGGGATGGCGCCCATCGACGCCCTCGCGCCCCACCTCGGGCGCCCGCCGCTGCGTCCCGGCGTCCACTCTTGGGAGTCCGGCCAGGGCTTCCCCGACGCCGGCGCCGTGGTGATCCTCGAGCCCGCCTGCTAGCCGCCGCCCAGCAGCTCAGAAGCTCAGCACCACCGAGCCCGTCGTCACGGGGGCCGGCTCGCTCGTATCGCGCGTCGCCAGCACGACCGCGGTGGTGACGCCGCCGGCGACGACCGCGCCCACGATCGTCCAGAACCACCACTTCTTGACCAGTCGCGTGCCCCCCTTGCGCTGGCTCGGGTCTTCCGCCTCTCCGCCCAGCGCGACCACCCATTGAATGTCCGTCACGCGCGCCACAAGTGCGGAGATCGCGTCTCGCAATCCGCGCGAGGTGGGGTCAACAGTCCCCGTCTCCTTTCGAAGCAGCCGCTGGCTCTGCGTGTCGAAGAAGAAGAGATCCACAGTGGTTTCGCCGGGTGTGACGCGACTTCGGATGACGAGCGCGACCTCGCTGAGAAGCAATGAACCCGCCTGCTTCACGCCGTCGCCGCCCTCGGGGTGCTCGCCGCTCAGGGCGTCGACCTCGCCGCGCAGCTTCTGAACCACGCCGTCGTAGAGCAATTTGCGGCGCGCGGGCATGAGCTGGGCCTTCGCCTGCTCGAGCGCCTCGGCGTTCGCTGTCGCGCTGACCGTGATCGGCGCATATCCCGCCTTGAAGAGCGTGATGATGTGCGGCCCCGCCGACAATCCGGCGGCCGCGCAGGGGGTCACGCCCACGAATCGACCGTCGACCCAGGCCTCGGCCGCCGCGGGAGCGCTGGTGATCTGGATGGCGCCGCGGGCCAACGCCTTCTGCTCTTCGCGCGCCGCGGCGAGCATCGCGAGCTCGGCCGGCTCAAGCGGGATGCTCCCGGTCTCGGCGCCGAAGCTGGCCGCTTGTAGGAAGGTCGCGTGGGCAGAGCTTTTGGCACCGCTTCGCAGTTGGACCGCTCCCAGCTCGACCAGCAACTGACGGTATTCGTCCACGTCGCGCAGGTACGCGAGGCTGCGCGCCATCAAGGCGGCGGCCGACTGCAACTGCTCCGCGGCGTCGTCGGTGTGGCCCGACGCCAGCGCGGCCAGCCCGGCGGTGCGAAAGGCCTGCGCGCTCTTTATGTTGGTCGCGTCGTCTCGCTCGCTGCCCGCGTTGAGCAGCGCGTGGATGTCCTGAACGGCGAAGCGGCGGTCGCTCGCGATGGCGCGCTCCACCTCACGCGCGACCTTGGCTGCGCTCGCGCTGCTCTCGGAGATGTCGATGATCGCCGCGCGTCGAACGCCGTCCTCCTCGGCCCACGCCGCGGGCGCGCACAACGCCGCCATCGTGAAACACACCGAGCCGAAGAACCTCAACGCGAATGAATAGGCCGCCATGGGCACGCACTCCTGGGGGGACGACAGGCGCGGCGGCAAGCGCCCGCCAGCGCCGGAAGTGTAGCAGCGGCCCCCCGGCTTGGCGACCCGCGCGGGGTTCGCTCCGTGGATCCACCGCCCGGACAATGACGCGCCCGTGGTCGGCGTCCGGGCGACGGCCACGCCCTCGCCGAGGAGCCCTCCCCCCCGGCGCCCAGGGTTGCCCCAAATCGCCGCTCCCAGCCGCGACGGCGCGCCCCGGCCCCGAGCTCGAGCCACCGGCGGCGACCCTGGGGGAGAGGAGATGGACTGAGCGCCTCGCTCTCCTGTTGGCTAGACCAAACGGTTGCGCTATCCTGGCGCGGCATCGTCCCTCGTTACACCGACGCCCGACGAATGCAGGACCCCGATGTCTCAAGCTACACCGGGCGCGGACCCGCGTCTTGTCGCCCATCATGGCGTATCCCCGACGGTCGCGGCCGACGTGTTCGTCGCCGACACCGCGCGGATCATCGGGGATGTCCATGTCGGAGCAGGCAGTAGCGTCTGGTACGGCACGGTCATCCGCGGGGACGTATTCCACATTCGCCTCGGCGCACGCGTGAACATTCAGGATCTGAGCGTGCTGCACGTGACCGCGGGGCGGCACGCGACCATCGTCGCCGACGATGTCACCATCGGCCATCGCGCGATCCTGCATGGCTGCGTGGTCGAAGCGCACTGTCTGATCGGTATGTCGGCGGTCGTGATGGATGGGGCCGTCATCGGCGCCCAAACGATGGTCGGGGCGGGGGCACTTGTGACACCCGGCACGATCATCCCACCGCGCAGCCTCGCCATCGGTTCGCCAGCGCGCGTGAAACGAGCGCTCACCGAAGAGGAGCTCGCGTTGTTGACCGAGAGTGCCCGTCACTATCAGCGGATCGCCGCCTCCTATCGCGACGACGGCGTGGGCGTCCTCAAGGTGCGCACTTGAGCGGTAATTACCCGCTGCAGAGCTCGGTCCCGGTCGCGATCGCGGCCACGCTGCTGTTGTGCGGCGTCTCCCGGGCGCACGCCGCGAATCTCACGATCGATATCGGCGTCGTGGGCGGCACGATGGCCGAGTGGGACGCCTTCAGTGAAGCGGGGAACGCGTTCGGATTCCGTGCCGGATTGGGGATCGGCCCGGTGGACGTCGCATTGGCCATCGCCGGCGTGATGCCTGACGGCCGCGTCCAGGCACGGTTCGCGTCGTTTTGGGCCGAGGGACGCTGGCACCCCTTCATGGACAAGCTCCTCGCCCGCGATGTGCCTCTGTCGCCGTTCTTGCTCGTCGGCCTCGGTGTGGCCGCGGCTGACCGCGCCCGCGGCGGTGATTTCGACGGCTTCGATACCGTGCGCTGGACGCCAGATGGCGCTCAGCCTTTAGTGATGGCCGGGATCGGTCTACGATACGGTGATCGAAGGGGGATGTACGGCTCGCTCGATGCGCGCGCCTACAACCTGTCCCATGGAGGCCTTGTGGTCGCCGTGGGTTACGCGTTCTGACTCGCCTGAGCGAGGCGTCGCGGCGACCCGCCGAGGCCGTCGTTGTAGAAAACCGACACTTTAAACCCGATGGATTGATTGAGAATATGGATTGTGATGTCGCCTCATTGACCCTGTATCGGGATGGACGAGATTCGGGCCTGCTCCTCTGGGCCACCGATGACGCCCACTTCCCGCCGGCCGGTCGGACCGCGTTCATGCGGGGCCGGTGGCAGTCGAACGTCCCCGTCTATGTCGTCGATGACGAGCGCGGCATGACGCGCGAGCCGGTGTCCGGCTGGTATCTCGAGGCCGCGCGCGCCGCCTCGGCGCTCGCGCCGCTGTCGCTCACCGCGGTGGACCGGCTGCCGCCATCCATCGCGGTGTGGGCGCTGGCGTCGAAGTGGGTGATCGAGGCCATCGCGCGAGAGCAGGTCGTCCCGTCGCTGGTCGCCACCGAGGACAGCGAGGTCTGGACGGCCCGATGGCGTGCGGCGCCGGTGCGTCCGGACGACCGAGCCCGGTTGGCGGGGCTGGCGCAAGCGATGCCCGGTGTGGCTCGCGCGTGGCCTACCAACGGCGATGACCGCATCATGACCGCGGACGCTGCGCTCCTGGAGTTCATCGATTCGGCCACCGATGGGCTCTTGCGCGCGGCCACGCCGGAGACAGCCCCGCATCCGGGCCCCGGGCCGAGCTGGGCGATGCGTGTCGGCCGGGCGCTGGCCGGCCCCCAAGACCGCTTCACCGTACAGGGGCTCAGCGACCGCCACGTCCCCGAGGCGCTCGCGCGCTGGATCGCCCCAGCCACCGCGGTCGGCGGAAACCGGCCGCTGGTCGGATTTCGTCTGGAGGAACCGAGCGGGCGCGAGTCGACCTGGAGGGTGACCTACCACCTCCTGGACGCGGGCGGTCAGACGCGCGTGTCGGTCGGCGATCTCCGAGACGGGCGACCGAAGGCGGTCGAAGCCGCTTCCCGTATGTCCAAACCCGCGGACACGCTGCTCGACGCCCTCGGTCGATGCGCGCGCGTCTTTCCCGCCATCGAGCGGAGCCTCCAGCAGGAGCTGCCGTCGGTCGTCCACGTCGACGCGGCCGAAGCGTGGCTGTTTCTCACGCGCGCGGCGATCAGCCTTCAGCGGGCCGGCTACTGGGTCGACGTGCCTGCGGCCCTCTCCCGGGTCGGGCGGCGGCGGCTGCGCGCACGCATGCGCATCGGCGCGGAGGGGCCCGCCAGCGTGGGCGGTGGCACGAGCGGTGGCGGACTGCTCAGCGGCTTGGTCGATTTCCGGTGGGAGGCGAGCCTCGGCGACGACGCCCTGACCCCGTCGGAGTTCAAGCGCTTGGCTGAGGCCAAGTCCGCCCTCGTGCTGCACCGAGGCCAATGGGTCGCCGTCGATCCCGAGGAGGTCGCGCGGCTCAAGCACCTCATGGATGCGGGCGGCGGTCAGTTGCCAGCGGCAGAGGCGCTGCGGCTCGCGCTGGCCAGCGAGGTCGCCGTGCCAGGCGCGGGCGACACGCTCGCCGACGTGGTCTGCGATGGCGCCGTCGCGCGTGCGCTGGAGATCCTGAGCAGCGGCGTCGAAGGCCGCCTCAACGAGATCAGCACCCCGGACGGCCTGCACGGAGACCTGCGCCCCTACCAGAAGCGCGGCCTCGACTGGATGCTCGGCGTCACCAACATCGGCTTCGGCGCCTGCTTGGCCGACGACATGGGGCTCGGCAAGACGGTCGAGCTCCTCGCGCTCTTCCAAAGCCTGTGCGAGTCGCGGCAAGGCAACACGTTCCTGGTCGTGTGTCCGACCAGCGTGCTGGGCAACTGGCGGCGCGAGGTCCAGCGCTTCGTCCCCGGGATCGCGACGCTGGTTCATCACGGCGCCGGCCGCGCAAACGACGTGCGCTCCCTGCGCGCCGCGATGCGGACCCGCATGGCCGGCGCCGACGGCATCATCGTCATCACCAGCTACGCGCTGGCGCGCCGCGACGTGGAGGTGTTCTCGGCGATCGAGTTCGACGCCCTGGCGCTGGACGAGGCGCAGAACATCAAGAACCCCGAGGCCGCGCAGAGTCGCGCGGTCCGGCAGCTCGTCGCCAAGCGCCGGCTCGCCCTGACCGGCACCCCGGTCGAGAATCGGCTCACCGAGCTCTGGTCGATCATGGATTTCCTCAACCCGGGCCTGCTCGGGACGCGCACGAGCTTCAAGAAGACCTTCGCCGTCCCGGTCGAGCGCTACGGTGACGCCGACGCCGCGGAGAAGCTGCGCCGCGTGACCGCGCCCTTCATCCTGCGGCGCCTGAAGACGGACCCCGCGATCGCGCCCGACCTGCCCGACAAGGTCGAGACGGTGCGCTTCTGCCCGCTCACTCGGGAGCAGGCGGCGCTCTACCAGGCCGCGCTCGACGACGCGATGAGCGAGATCGCCGGCTTGGCTCCCGGCATGGAGCGCCGGGGCCGAATCCTGGCGATGCTCACCGCCCTCAAGCAGATCTGTAACCATCCGGCGCACTACCTCCGCGACGGCGACCCCGCGCCGCGGCGGTCCGGCAAGCTCACGCGCTTCCTCGAGCTGCTCGATGAGGTGGTGGAGACCGGCGGCCACCCGCTCGTCTTCACCCAGTACCGCGAGATGGGCGACATCCTCGAGCGGGTGCTGTCCCGGCGGCTCGGGACGCGCATCCCCTTCTATCATGGAGGGCTGCCGCGCCTGGCCCGCGACCGCATCGTGGCGAGCTTTCAGGACCCGAATGGGCCCCCGGTGCTCATCGTCTCGCTCAAGGCGGGCGGCACCGGCCTCAACCTGACCCGGGCCAACCACGTCTTCCATTACGACCGCTGGTGGAACCCCGCGGTTGAAGACCAGGCCACCGACCGCGCGTTCCGCATCGGGCAGACGCGCGACGTGACCGTCCACCGGCTGGTGAGCCAAGGCACCTTGGAGGAGCAGATCCACCAGATCCTCGAAGACAAACGCAGCCTCGCGGACCGCGTGGTGGGCGCGGGCGAGACGTGGCTGTCCGAGCTCGACGACGCTACCCTCCACGACCTGGTGAGCCTCGGCCAAGACGCCGTCGCGGAGGAAGACCCGTGAACAGCATGGAACCCGTCATGTCCTGGTGGACGCAGCGCTGGGTCGACCCCCTCGAGGAGTCCCGCGATCTGCGCCAGAAAGTGCGAAAGGGCCGCGTCCTCACGCGCCGAGGTCGCGTGACCGAGTTGACCGTGCGGCCCGGCCTCGTCACGGCGATGGTCGCCGAGGACACCGGCGTGCCGAGCAGCGTGCGCCTGCGCCAGCCCGTGATCCAGGAGGCCGTCTGGAGCCGCGTGGTCGAGCGAATCGCACGGTCCGCCGGGCAAGCCAGCCAACTGCTTCAAGGCCGCATCACCGAGCAGATGGTGGTGTTCTTCGAGGAGGAGGGCTCCGAGCTCTTCCCCTTCGATCAGCACGACCTGACCTATTTTTGCACCTGCCGGGACGACTCGGCGATCTGTGTCCACGCGGTCGCCGTCCACTACGCGCTGGCCGACGTCATCAACGGAGACCCGCTGCTCGTCTTCGAGTTCCGCGGTCGCCCCCGCGCGGACCTGATGGAGGCGCTGCGGGGGGCCCGGACGCCGGTCATCGACGATCCCGGCGCCGGGGTCGACGAGGACGACGACACCGAGAGCGCGGATTCGCTGGTCGATAACTACTGGAAGGCTGGTATCATCCCGCACCTGGCGTTTCGACTCTCTGCCACCGACTTAGAGGAAGGCGAAGCGCTACCGGTCATCAGGGCCTTGGGCCCAGGACCGGGCGACACATCACCCGACGAGATCGCCGACGTGCTCGCACCCATCGTTCGCATGGGCCGCAAGCGCGTCGAGGAGCTGGTCGAACAGGTTACGGAGGACGACGTGCCCGACGCACCCAACCCGACTTCTGCCGACTCCCTGGACGACGTCCTGGTCGCGGCGGCCTATCAACACGGGTCCCTGACCTCGTCGTTCGTCGCGGACGCGCTGGGGATCAGTGTGCTCGAGGCGCGCCGTTACCTACAGTGGCTCGTCGACGAGGGGCGCCTCGCCCAGGTCGGCCGCGCGCGCGGGACCAAGTACGTCCCGCTGGAAGCCGCAGAGTAGTCGGGGCGCGACCGGCCGTGTGCGGGTCGCGCCCACACACGTGTCGTGCCCCCACGTCGCCGCTGCCATCTACGGGTTCGCCCCCTGCGGCAGCGCTCTGCGCGTGAACGTGAACACGACGTCGTAGCTGTCTCCCAGCACGGTGACGGAGGTCTTCCCGGTACCTTCGTCGCCGAAGCCGTCGCCGTCGTTGTCTTTCACGGTCACGATCACCGTCTCCGCGACGGGGAAGGGGCCGAACTTCGACTGGACGATGAAGGGGTCGATGGCGAAGACATCGCCGTCGACCACCCCCTCCAGATGATCGATCGTCGCCTCCTCGAAGTTGTCGACCATCACCGCCGTGACCTGTCCGCCCTTGGACTGAATCAGCGAGATGGTGACCGTGAGGCCTTGGCCGAGCTGCTCGACGAAGAGGCTGAGCTCCCACTGGCCGGACACGTCCAGGCCCGGCAGGCCGCCGGTCTGAAACGCGATCTCAAGCGGCAGGCCAAGGCTGCTCCCAAAGCGTCCCTCCAGCTCCGCCGCGACGTGGACGCCGTAGTGGGTGTCCAAGGCCAGGGGCGCGCTGGGGGCAAAGCGCGCAAAGCGGCCGGAGACCGTCCAGGCGCCAGGGACGGTCGCCTCGGTGTCCGGGTCCTCGGCGTCGGCGTGCGTATAGAACTGAAACGCCGCCTCTTGGCCGCCCGCGAGGACGTCGGAGAAGCTCAACGCGATGGGGCTCTCAAACCAGACGTGCGCGCTGTCGGCCAGGGGCGTGCTGGAGGTCAGGTAGAGCGTCTCCGAGGGCTGCTGGCGCACGTACTCGGTGAGCGCGGCCAGCGACGCGGCGTCGAGCTTCGACCCGGTGAACTCAGCGGCGAACCCCACCATCGCGTCGAGGGTCTCCCACTGCCCCTGCCGGCCCCAGGGGCCCGTGTCGTAAGCGCCGTAGAGGGACGGGACGTCGGTCATGAGCCCCGGGGTCTTCCCCTCGTGGAGCGATCGGTCGGTGAGCAGCGGGCCGGAGTGGCACTCAGCGCAACCGGCACCGCCGTCGTCGACGGGCTTCTGAAACACCGCGCGACCCTCGAGGCCCGCGGCGCTCAGCCGGCCGCCGGGCAACGTGTACGGGTTCGGCGGCGCGGTCACCGACTGCATGTAGAGCGTCAGCAGCGTCATCTGGGCGCCCGAGGCCTCGGCACCCACCAACTTCAGCACCTCGCGGCTGAAGTCGAAGAGCGTAGGGAGCTGGCCTCCCCACAAGAACGGTGAGG
>CAZNZH010000130.1:0-10317 GCA_964577445.1 uncultured Myxococcales bacterium | reverse complement strand
GATGTGGACGCAGCCGACCGCGTCGTCGCAGAGGTCGAAGGTGCACGCGCTGCCGTCGTCGCAGGTCTCGGGGCCGCCGGTCACGCAGGCGCCGTCGACGCAGGTGTCGCCCACGGTGCAGAGGTCGCCGTCCTCGCAGGGGGCCGAGTTCGGGACCGAGACGCACCCGGCGACCGGGTCGCAGGTGTCGTCGGTGCACGGGTTGTTGTCGTCGCAGTCGAGGACCTGCCCGACGCACTCGCCGAAGCTGCACCGCTCGCCGACCGTGCACGCGTCGCCGTCCTGGCACGCCTCGCCTTCGGCCACGGGCTTTTGCGAGCAGCCCACCGCGGGGTCGCACGCGTCGATGGTGCAGCCCTCGCCGTCGGAGCACGGCATGGGCTCGCCCACGCAGAACCCGCCCGCGCACGCCTCGAGCTTCGTGCACGCGTTCTTGTCATCGCATGGGCTCGCGTCGGCGCGCTCGGTCCAGGCGTGGGGTGACGCGGGGTCGCAGACGCGGCAGGGGTTTTTGGGGTCCGCGTCCCCGGACTGCCGGCACACACCGTTGATGAGGCAGGTCCCCGCTTGCAGCGTCCAGGTGCAGACCGCGCCGGGCATGGCGCACCCGTCGACGGTGCAGGCGAGGCCGTCGTCGCAGGCGGTCTCGGCGGGGCAGGGGAGGGGCGGCGCTACATCGGGCAGCGGGGCGTCGGTGGTCGTGTCGGCGTCCGCGCGAGCGTCGGGCGCCACATCGGGGTCGGCGTCGGTCGCGGCATCGATCGAGGCGTCGGGCGCGGTATCCGGCGCGGCGTCGGCGTCACCCGCCCCGTCCGGGGCGGCGTCGGCGACGGCGTCCGCGTCCTGCGAGAGGTCGGTCGCCGGGTCGCCGCCGCCATCACACGCGCCGGCGAGGATCAGGCAAAGAGCCAGCAGCGGGCTGAGGTTTCGCGTCTTCTTCACTGGAGGCCTCCGCCGACGACGGTGTTGCCGCCGATTCGTACGATCTTCGTTGGGTTGATCGAGACGAGCGAGCCGCCCAGGTCGATCTCGGGCAGGGGGAACGCGCCGAGCCCCCCGCCGCCCAGGGCGCCCAGCAGCGCCGGGACCAGGTTGTCGGCGATGAGGTCCGCGATGAGCGCCTCGGAGTCGATGAGGCCGTCCTCGAGCACCGTCACCTCGGTCTCCAAGGACTTGAGGTCGGTGAGCTGGAGGCCGACCTCACCGTTTTCGGCGGTCAGGGCCATGCCCGCGGTGAGGCTCGCGTACATCACGACGTTGAGCGGGATGCCGAAGATCTTCATCGACCCGCCCACGCGCAGGTCGCCGATGTGCACCAGCAGCTCGCTGGTGGGGTTGCAGTCGGAGATGGTCGGCGCCAAGAGCCCGCGGACCTGGATGTCCAGCTCGGTGACCCCGAAGCCGCTGAGGTCGACGCCCTCAAACAGCGAGGGCGGGACGGCGAACTCCAGCAACCCGGCGCGCCACGCGGAGTAGAGCAGCTCGTTGAGGATGTCATCGGAGAGCGCGAGCTCCAGCGGGTCGAGCTGGCTGTAGAAGATCTTCTGGTTGTTGGAACCGCAGCCGCGCCGCAGCAGCGACCCGAGATTCCCAGCCGGCACCTGGATGACCGACGGAGCGAAGGCGCCCGCCCGCAGCTCCAGCGTCATGCCCGCGGGCGTCGTCTTGGCGCCGGAGAAGTCGGTCTTGAGCTGTAGCGGTACCGTGCCGCCGCCGGGGTTGAGCGAGGGGAGGTCGAAGCTGGTGTCGAAGGCGAGGCCCGTGAGCGCGTCGCTGAGCATCGGCTCGATGGTGTCGACGAGCTGGTCTTTGAACCCCTCCTCGACGGTGGTCTCGAGGGTCGGCTCGAAGAAGTTGATGATCCAGTCCACGAGGATCCCGATGGAGATGTCGAGCCCCTGGACGTCGACGAGCACGTCCTCGAGCTTGGTCTCGAGCGCGTGGGTCGTCGGGTTCACGCTGAGGCGCACCGTCGACTTGATGACGATGGCCTTCGCGGAGAGCGTGCCGTTGAGCGCCCCAAACGAGCTGCAGCTTCCGCCCGGGGTGGCGCACACGTCGGCGCTCAGCCCCGTGATCGTGGCGGTCAAGGCGAGGCCGTTGGTGCCGGAGATCAGGCTGATGGTGCGCCCGGTGTCCTTCACCTTCTTCACCCAGATGTTGTAGTCGATGAGGATGTTGACGGTCGTGAAGGGCTTGTTGCTCGGGATGAGCCCGGCGATGTCGAAATCGGCGAGCACGCCCTCCAGGATGGACGCGATGTCATCGGGCGGCGGTGAGTGGTCGCCGTCGTCGATGATCTCCTGCCCGAGGAAGATCCCGACGCCCGGGTCGATCATGCCGGCCAGGGGCGGCCCGACCTTCGGCACGGTGTACGCGTTGGCCATCAGGTAGGACTGCACGACCTTCCGCGTGCTGCCGAAGCTGTCGGTGGCCTCGATGATGAGCGTGTTTCCGCCGATGCGGCCCTGCACGAACATGGTGAAGGCCGTGCCGTTGATGAAGGCCGGCTGGCCGTTGACGGTCAGCGAGGTGATGGGCCCGGCGCCGGAGCTCACCGTCCCGCTGACCGTGACCAGGTTTGGCGGCGAGATGAGGGTCGCCGCGCGCATGGGGCTGGTGACGGTGATGTTGGGGCGGCAGGCGTTTGACACGATGAGCTTGCTCGAGCAGCCCGTCACCGGGTCGCAGGAGTCGGTCGTGCAGTCGTTGCCGTCGTCGCACGAGATGGGCGACCCCGCGCAGACCGCCGCGCCGCACACGTCGCCCTCGGTGCACACGGTGCCGTCGTCGCAGGGCAGCGTGTTCGGGGCGTTTACGCAGCCGACAGCCGGGTCGCAGGAGTCGTTGGTGCAGACGTTGTCGTCGTTACAGACCGGCTTGCCCTTGCCCGAGACGCACGCCGCGTCCACGCAGGTGTCGCCCACGGTGCAGAGGTCGCCGTCCTCGCACGGCAGCGTGTTGGCGACGTGCAGCACGCCGAGCGTCTTGTCGCAGAGGTCGTCGGTGCAGGGGTTGCCGTCGTCCAGCGGCACGGGCGTGCCGGTGCAGACCCCAAAGGCGCACTGGTCGGCCATGGTGCAGGCGCTCTTGTCGTCGCAGGGCGCGTCATTGAACGGGAACACGCAGCCCTTCTTGGGGTCGCAGGCGACGTCGGTGCATGGGTTGTCGTCGCTGCAGATGAAGCCGATGTCGCTGTGCTTGCACCCGCCCAGGCCGTCGCAGCTATCGACGGTGCACAGGTTGAGGTCGTCGCAGTCGAGCTTCGGCCCCGGCTTGCACACCGCGCCGACGCAGGCGTCCCCGGCGGTGCAGGTGTCGCCGTCCTCGCAGGCGGCCCCGTCGTTGGCCTGGTGCACGCACCCCACGCCGCTCACGCACGCGTCCTTGGTGCACGGGTTCGCGTCGTCGCACTGCTTGGCCGCCCCGCCTTGGCAGACCCCGGCCGCGCAGGTCTCGCCGACGGTGCACGGGTTGCCGTCGTCGCAGGGCGCCTCGGTGGCGGTGGACGAGCACACCCCGGTCAGGGCGTCGCAGATGTCGGCGGTGCACGGGTTGCCGTCGTCGCAGGGCAGGCGAGCCCCCACGCACTCGCCCTCCACACAGGCGTCGCCGCTGGTGCAGGCGTCCTCGTCGTCGCACTCGCCCTCGTCGTCGGGGGTCCAGGCGAGGCGGTCCACCACGACGAGGCACACGACGCACGGGTTGTCGGGCGCCACGGCGAGGTTTTCCCAGCACGCGTCGTCGATGGCGCACTCGTCCGGCCGGCAGCCGTCCTCGGTCTCGGGGGGGCCAGCGATCTCGGCCTCGAGGTCGGCCGCCGCGTCGTCGTCCCCGTCGGGCGGCGGCAGATCGAGCTGCGTCACGTCTTCGGTGACCTCGGCGACCGCGTCCGGCGCCGCGTCCGCGTCCGCGTCCGCCGCCGTAGCGTCCGGCTCGCCGACATCCGCCACCGTGTCCGCGGCGATGTCGCCGCTGTCCGTCGACCCCGCGGTGCCGCCGGTGCTGCACGCGGTCAGCGCGGCCATCGCCGCAAGGCACAACCCAGCAAGCCCACGCTTCGCTCTTCGCATCGCGCCCTCCGCGCCCCCCAAGCCGATCGGGAACCGCGCCGCACTCTAGCGGATCCGGCGGCCCGATGACACCGCGTAGTGCACCCGCTGATTTGTGGTTTCGCCCGCCGTTCACGCGGTGTTAACGTCCCCCCGACCTGGTGCTTGCGTCGTCGTGACGCGGCGCGTTATGGTCTGAGCCGCCGTGCGTCATCGCGGCCTTGGTTCGAAGCGCCCGCGGGACAGTCGAACACGCCCGCGGATGTCCCAGGAGAGTCATGCCCCATCGATTGGAGCGCCACGGTCTCTACGACCCCCAAATGGAGCACGACGCCTGTGGCGTCGGCTTCGTGGCCCACATCAAGGGCGAGAAGAGCCGCGCCATCGTCGAGCAGGCCCTCGAGGTCCTCAGGCGTTTGGCGCACCGCGGCGCCTCGGGGTCGGACCCGGAGACCGGGGACGGCGCAGGCATCCTGCTTCAGCTCCCGCACCGATTCTTCAAGCGCGAAGGGCTGCACTTGGGCTGGGAGATGCCGCGCCGCCGCCGCTACGGCGTGGGCATGGTGTTCCTGCCGCCCGACCCTGCGGCGCGCGCGGCCTGCGAGCGGGTCTTCGAGGAGGTCGTCCGCGAGCTGGGCCAGCGCGTCATCGGCTGGCGCGACGTGCCCACCGACCCGCGCCACGTCGGCCGCGTCGCCCGCAGCGTCATGCCGGTCATCCGCCAGATCTACATCGCCCGCCGCCGGGTGGTGCCCAGCGCCTTCGAGCGCACGCTCTACGTCATCCGAAAGCTCACCGAGAACCGGATCCGCGACGCAAACCTCGGCGGCCACACCTTCCACGTCGCCAGCCTCTCCGCCGACACCATCGTCTACAAGGGGCTGCTGCTGCCCGACCAGGTCCCGCAGTACTACCCGGACCTGCAAGACGGCGACATGGTCTCGGCCCTCGCCATGGTCCACTCGCGCTTCTCGACCAACACCTTCCCGACCTGGGACCGCGCGCAGCCGATGCGGTTTATCGCGCACAACGGCGAGATCAACACCCTGCGCGGCAACCGCAACTGGATGAACGCCCGCAGAGCGCAGCTCCACTCGGCCAAGTTCGAGGGCCCCCTCGACCGCCTCTTCCCCATCATCGTGCCCGGCGGCAGCGACTCGTCGCAGTTCGACAACATGCTCGAGCTGCTGACCCTGGGCGGGCGCAGCCTCCCGCACTCCATGATGATGATGATCCCTGAGGCGTGGGAAAACGACCCGCTGATGGACGACGACCGGCGCGCCTTTTACGAGTACGCCGCCAGCCTGACCGAGCCCTGGGACGGCCCGGCCGCCATCGCGTTCACCGACGGGCACATCATCGGCGCGACCCTGGACCGCAATGGGCTGCGGCCCGCGCGCTACGTGGTGACCGAGGACGACCGCGTCATCTTGTCCTCGGAGGTCGGCGTCATCGACGTCGCCCCGCACCAGATCCGTAAGAAGGGGCGGCTTCAGCCTGGGCGCATGTTCGTCGTCGACACGGTCGAGGGCCGGATCATCGACGACGCCGAGGTCAAGGGCGACATCACCGGCCGCTGGCCGTACAGGCGCTGGCTGGACAAGAACGTGCTGACCCTGGACGACTTCCACAACGTCCCGCCGCCGGCCGCGATCTCGGGCGACGCTCTGGTGAAGCAGCAGCGCGCGTTCGGCTACACCGACGAGGACCTGCGCGTCATCATCGCGCCCATGGCCGACGCGGGATATGAGCCGACGGGTTCCATGGGCACCGACACGCCGCTCGCCGTCCTCAGCGACCGCGCGCCGAGCCTGTTTCACTACTTCAAGCAGCTCTTCGCGCAGGTGACCAACCCGGCGATCGATCCGATCCGTGAAGCGCTGGTGATGACCCTCGAGACCTCCCTGGGCCCCGATGGCAACACCTTCGAGGAGACCCCGGAGCAGTGCCATCGGCTGGCGCTGCCGAGCTCGTTTTTCGCCAACGCGGATCTGGCGAAGATCAGGCAGGTCTACGAGGGCGCGCTCGAGCCGACGACGCTGTCGATCCTGTATCCGCGCGCGTCCGGGCCGGAGGGGCTCGAGGCCGCCGTCGAGCGCGTCTGCCAAGCGGCCGTCGACGCCATCGACGACGGCGCGAGCATCCTCATCCTCACCGACCGCGGGGTGGACGCCGACCTCGTGCCGATGCCGGCGCTGCTCGCGGTGAGCGTGGTTCACCACCACCTGACCCGCGAAGGCATCCGCATGCACGCCGGCCTGGTCGTGGAGACCGGCGAGGCGCGCGAAGTGCATCATTTCGCGACCTTGGTCGGCTACGGTGCGGCGGCCGTCAACCCCTACCTCGCCCTGGACACGGTGCGCGACCTGGCGGCCCAGGGGGTGATCGAAGGCACGCCGGACGAGGCTGAGCGACGCTATATCAAGGCGATCGACAAGGGCATCCTGAAGGTGATGTCCAAGATGGGCATCTCAGCGATTCAGTCCTACCGCGGCGCGCAGATCTTCGAGTGCCTCGGCCTGGATTCGGCGCTGGTCGACAAGCACTTCAACGGCACCGTCTCGCGCATCGAGGGCGTGGGTTTGGCCGAGCTTGGGCGCGAGGTGCTCGAGCGGCACGCCCGGGGGTTCGGCGAGCGGACCCTCGACGACGTGGACGCGCTGCCCGTGGGCGGCGACTACCAGTGGCGTCGGCGGGGCGAGCTGCACCGGTGGAACCCGGCGACCATCGCGACGCTGCAGACCGCGGCGACCACAGGCGAGTGGGCGCACTACGAGAGCTTCGCTGCGTTGGCGGACGACGAGTCCAATATGCAGACGACCCTGCGCGGGCTGCTCGAGCTGGTGCCGGCCCCTGGCGGCCCGATCGCGCTCGAGGAGGTCGAGGCGGCCAGCGAGATCGTCAAGCGATTCGCTACGGGCGCCATGTCGTTCGGCTCCATCAGCGCCGAAGCCCACGAGACCCTGGCCATCGCGATGAACCGCATCGGCGCGCGCTCCAACAGCGGCGAGGGCGGCGAGGAGCGCGAGCGGTACACGCTTCTGCCCAATGGCGACAACCGCCGCAGCGCCATCAAGCAGATCGCGTCGGGGCGCTTCGGCGTGACGGCGGAGTACCTGGTCAACGCGGATGACCTGCAGATCAAGGTCGCTCAGGGCGCGAAGCCAGGGGAGGGCGGGCAGCTTCCCGGCCACAAGGTCTCCGAGCGCATCGCGCGGGTTCGCTGTTCCACGCCGGGCGTCACGCTGATCTCGCCGCCGCCGCACCACGATATTTACTCGATCGAGGACCTCAAGCAGCTCATCTATGACCTGAAGACCGTCAACCCCGAGGCGCGCATCTCGGTGAAGCTGGTCAGCGAGGCGGGTGTCGGGACCGTGGCGGCCGGCGTGGCCAAGGCGGGCGCGGAGGCGGTGGTCATCGCGGGCGACAGCGGCGGCACGGGCGCGTCGCCGATCTCCTCGCTCAAGCACGCGGGCCTTCCGTGGGAGCTAGGCCTCGCCGAGACCCAGCAGGTGCTGGTGCAAAACGACCTCCGGCGGCGCATCCGCGTGCAGGTCGACGGTGGATTCAGGACCGGCCGAGACGTCGTCGTGGGCGCGCTGCTGGGCGCCGAGGAGTTCGGGGTCTCGACGGCCGCGCTCATCGCGACGGGCTGCATCATGCTGCGCAAGTGCCACTTGAATACGTGCTCGGTGGGCATCGCGACGCAGAACCCGGAGCTGCGTCGCCGCTACACGGGCACGCCGGAGCAGGTCATCAACTACATGATGATGGTGGCCGAGGACGCGCGCCGTCACATGGCTCGCCTGGGCTTCCGCACCTTCGACGAGATGGTCGGCCGCGTCGATCGGCTGCGCGCCCGTAAGGACATCGACCACTGGAAGGCCAGCCGCGTGGATCTGTCGGCGATGCTGGCCGAGGTCAACGCGCCCGCTGACGTCCCGCGCCGCCAGGTCGAGGCCCAGGACTTCAAGCTGTCCAACCACCTGGATCATCAGGTGATCCGGCGGGCGGCGAAGGCGCTCGACGGTGGCGTCCCCACCGAGCTGGAGCTCTCCATCTGTAACGGCGACCGGGCCGTGGGCGCGATGCTCTCGGGGATCATCGCCAAAGCACACGGGTCGCGCGGGCTGCCGGACCATACGCTGCATGTGCGCTACGTCGGGACGGCCGGCCAGAGCTTCGGAGCGTGGCTGGCCCACGGGGTGACCTTCACGCTGGAGGGCGACGCCAACGATTACGTCGGGAAGGGCTTGTCCGGCGGGCGGATCGTGGTGCGCCCGCCCGAGGAGAGCCGCTTCGTGCCCGAAGAGAACATCATCGTCGGCAACGTCTGCCTCTACGGCGCGACGGGCGGCGAGTTCTTCGCCAACGGCATGGCCGGCGAGCGGTTCGCGGTGCGCAACAGCGGCGCGCGCGCGGTGGTCGAGGGCGTGGGCGACCATGGCTGCGAGTACATGACCGGCGGCGTCGTGGTCGTGCTGGGCGCCACCGGGCGGAACTTCGCGGCCGGGATGAGCGGCGGCATGGCCTTCGTGTACGACCGGGATCGCGAGTTTCACAAGCTGTGCAACCGCGCGATGGTGGACTTGGAGGCGCTGGAAGACGAGGCCGATCTGCGGCTGGTCTACGGCTTGGTCCAGTCGCACGTCGGGCGGACGGCCAGTCCATTCGGGCAGCGGCTCTTGGACAACTGGGACATCATGGTCTCGCGCTTCGTGAAGGTCATCCCGACGGAGTACAAGCGCGCGATGGCAGAGCGTCGAAGCGCGCTGCGTCCCGCGGCTGCGTGAGCGGCTGACGCGACTGGGAAGTGCCGGCGCTGGGCGACACGCTCGCGCTCGACCTGCGCGGCGTTTCGGCGCCCCTGGGAGGTGAGATGAGTAAGCCGGACGGGTATCTTGAGTGGCAGCGCGTGTTGCCGGCCAAGCGGGACAAGCGCTCGCGCGTGCGGGATTGGAAAGAGATCCAGCTCGCGCAGACCCCCGACGTCTCGCGACAGCAGGCCGGGCGCTGCATGGACTGCGGCGTCCCCTTCTGTCACCAGGGTTGCCCGCTGGGCAACCTCATCCCGGAGTGGAACGACCTCGTCTTCCGCGACCGGTGGGAGGAGGCCTATCGTCGCCTCGACGCGACCAACAACTTCCCCGATTTCACCGGGCGGCTCTGCCCGGCCCCGTGCGAAGCGGCGTGCGTGCTGAACATCAACGATGATCCCGTCACCATCGAGCAGATGGAAAAAGAGATCATCGAGCGGGCCTACTCCGAGGGGTGGGTGAAACCGCACAAGACCGCGCCGCGCACCGGCAAGCGCGTGGCGGTGGTCGGCTCAGGCCCGGCCGGCCTGGCTGGGGCGCAGCAGCTCAACCTGGCCGGCCATGACGTGGTGGTGCTCGAGAAGTCGGACCGTCTGGGCGGGCTGCTGCGTTATGGCATCCCGGACTTCAAGATGGAGAAGCACGTCATCGACCGGCGCCTGGAGCAGATGCGGGCCGAGGGCGTGACCTTTCAGACCGGCGTGGACGTGGGTGTGGAGCCGACCTGGGACGCGCTGCGGGCCGAGTACGACGCCGTGCTCGTGGCCGTGGGCGCCGGGCGCCCGCGTGAGCTCGATGTCCCCGGCCGGGAGCTTGAGGGCGTCGTCGTGGCGATGGACTACCTGGAGCAGCAGAACCGGATCGTCGCCGGCGACGCGCCGCCTGGCCCGCGCATCGACGCCAAGGGCAAGAAGGTCATCATCTTGGGCGGCGGAGACACGGGCTCGGACTGCCTGGGGACCGCGCTGCGCCAGGGGGCCGAGGCGGTCGCGCAGGTCGAGCTGATGCCCAGGCCGCCCGCGGAGCGCGCCGGCGACAACCCGTGGCCGCAGTGGCCGCTGGTGTTCCGCACGTCCTCGAGCCAGGCGGAGGGGGGCGAGCGGGAGTTCGCGGTGCTGACCAAGCGCCTTGAGGGCAAGCGCGGCCGCCTCGAGCGCCTCTACGCGGTACAGGCCCGCTTTTCGCGTGAGGGGGGCCGCTGGCGGCTCGAGGAGGTCCCCGGCTCCGAGCGTTGCTATGAGCTGGACCTGCTGATCCTGGCGATGGGCTTCGTCAGCCCGGTCGCGGACACCTTGGTCGCGCAGTTGGGGGTGGCCCTGGACGCGCGCGGCAACGTGGCCGTCAACAAGCGCTTTCAGACCAGCGTCGAGGGCGTCTACGCGGCCGGCGACGCCTCGCGCGGGGCCAGCCTCATCGTCTGGGCCATCGCCGAGGGGCGCGAGGCC
>CAZNZH010000129.1:7785-10350 GCA_964577445.1 uncultured Myxococcales bacterium | reverse complement strand
GCGCTGAGCACCTCGCGTGAAACCAGCCCGGGGCGCCAGGATGGCATATTCACGGCGAGACGTGCCCCCCGACGGCTCTCCCGGGGCGGTCGGTACCGCTCACGAATTGCCGTTGTGGCGGACCGGAAGCCGTTGTATAGCGCCGCGTATTCACCAATTCGCCTGGGAAATAAAGGCGGGGATCGTCCGTGTGTGCCCAGCGAAAGGCGCTGAGCTCGCGCAGGGTCTGGAGGAACAGTATGAGCGTGCGTAGGGGCTTGGTCTCGGCGTGTGTTCTGGCTCTTTCCCCGTGCCTCCTCGCGGCACCTGCGCCGGCCTCGGGGTTGGATGACCGCGTCCTCTTTGGCGAGAGCGTGGACGGCGTCATCGCCGGGCGCAACACCCAGATCGACGGCGGCGTGGTCGGCGCGAATGGCCGCATCGTCGTGCGGCGCGGCGCGGTCGTCCCCGATCTCGAGGGGGCGAGCGACGTGCGGATCCGTCGCGGCGTGCAAGCGGGCGCCATCCGGGCCGGCGGCACGGTCACCGTTCATCGCACGGCGAGCGTCGGTCCGGTGACCGCGCACGCGTCCGTGCCCAACCAAGCGTTGCCGGTGCTTGAGGCCTCACCGGACCCGTCGCGGGACGTGATCCGCAAAGCGAAGGACGTCAAGGCGGGGCCGCTCGTGCTCGCGCCAGGGCGCTACGGGGCGGTCCGCGCGGTGAAGGGCGACAGGGTCGTGCTGCGGAGCGGCACCTACGATCTGGAAGAGCTGACGCTCCGAGAGGACACGACCCTGGTGGTCCAGCTTGCGGGGGGCCGTTGGTTGTGCGGGTCAGCGGCGACATTGTGCTCGCCCGGGGTGTGACGATGCAGATCACGGGCGGCGGGGCCGCAGATGTGCTCTTCGTCGCTGGCGGGACCTCGCTCTGGTTGCGGCGCGACGGCAGCTACGCGGGGACCTGGCTCGCGCCGAACGGGCGGGTCATCGTGGGCCGCGGAGCGCAGCTTGTGGGGGCGGCGTGGGGCGATCGGGTCCTGGTTCGACAGGGCGCAACGGTGCAGTGGGCGCCTTTCAGCCATCCGGGGGTGCTCTATGGCTGCAGCGATAACGGGGACTGCGACGACGACAACTCATGTACGGAGGACGTGTGCGACGGCTCGGCGGGCTGCGCTCACCTCCCGGTCGTGATGGCCTGTGACGACGGCGACGTCTGCACCGACGAGGATAGCTGCGAGGACGGCGCGTGCGTGGGAGGGGCTCCGCGCGACTGCGACGACGAGAACCCGTGCACCGATGACGTGTGCACGAGCGGAGGCGGTTGCACCCATACGGCGCGGGCGGATCAGGCGCTCTGCGACGACGGCTCGGCCTGCACGGGCGTCCTGTGCGCCGAAGCGGGCACCGGCCTCCTCGTGCGCTACGCCGTAGCCGACGCGGCTGGCGCGGGCGGGCACGGCCTCTGGCTGCCCGGGTTCTTCAGCGGAAACGAGCAACACGAGGTGCGGATGAGCTTCGTGGGAGGCGCGCGGCTCGAGGTGTTCGAGGACGGAGCGGCGACGCTTGAGGGGCAGCTTGAGGTGACGAGCCTTGGCGGCGGCCCGGGCACGCTCGGCCGGCGCTGGGATCTGCGGATGGATCTGCGTAAGCGCGGGCGCGGGCCGGCTGGCCAAGGCACCGGGGGCCCGAAGCGCGAGCAGCCGGCGTGGCAGCCGACCAGCGTGACAAACCTGTGGGATTACTACGATATCGCGCCAGGCACGGCGACGCTGGACGAGGTGGACGGGGACCGGGTCGCCGAGCTTGAGCAGGCGCCGGCTGGCAGCGTCTACCCACTTCAATTGGGATCGGCGGCCAACGGCAAGAACCAGGCGCTGGGGGCGTCGGCGTGGTTCACGTGGGTGCTCCAGCTCGAAGATGAGGAGACGCGCGAGGGTCATGGGGATGTCAACGTGGACCTCGCGCAGGAGGCGGTGTGCCCGGGTGCTGACCAGTGCGTTGGGGGAAGCTGTCAGGGAGGGAGCGCGGTGCACTGCGACGACGGGGACGCGTGCACGACCGACGCGTGCGACCCCGAGCTGGGGTGCAGCATCAGCCTCGTCGAGTGTGACGACGGCAACGCCTGCAACGGGGAAGAGAGCTGCGATGGTGCTGTCGGGTGCGTGGCCGGGGTGCCGCTCCCGTGCGACGACGGAAACCCCTGCACCGACGATAGTTGCCACCCCGTCCTGGGGTGCCTGAACGAAGAGCACGCGCGGGCCTGTGACGACGGAGATCCGTGCACCACAGGTGAAGCCTGTGGGGCGGGGATCTGCGGAGGCGGCGCGCCGGCGCTGTGCGACGACTCGGACCCCTGCACGGATGATGCCTGCGACCCGCAGGTCGGCTGCGTCCACCCCCCGAACCACGCGCCCTGCGACGACGACAACGCGTGCACCGCGGGCGACCAGTGCGCCGACGGGGCGTGCGGCGGAGGGGGCCCGGTGGTCTGCGACGACGGCAACCCTTGCACCGCGGACGTCTGCGACCCCGCGGTCGGCTGCGTGGCGCCGGCCGGAAACGCCGGCGCCATCTGCCGCGCGGC
>CAZNZH010000129.1:2955-7685 GCA_964577445.1 uncultured Myxococcales bacterium | reverse complement strand
CTCCGACGACTGCCCGGCCGACGTGAAGGCGACGTCGGAGTGCCGGGCGGCGGCGGGCGTGTGCGATGCAGCGGAGATCTGTGATGGCGTCTCCGACGACTGCCCGGCGGACGCCCCGGCGCCGAACGGTACGCCCTGCGATGACGCCAACGCGTGCACCCAGACCGATCGCTGTCAGCTCGGCGCCTGCGTAGGGGTTGACCCCATCGTCTGTGCACCCGACGACTGTCACGAGGCCGGCCTCTGCGATCCGCTCAGCGGGGCCTGCTCCTCGTCCCCGGCTCCCGACGGGCTCCTCTGCGACGACGGCGACCCCACGACCTTCGATGACGCGTGCCAAAGCGGCACCTGCGAGGGCCTGTCACCTCCTTGCGACGCGAGCCTCTACGAGCCGGAGCTCACGTTCCTGCATGGCGGACCGGCCGGCCAATCCTGGCTGGTCAGTGTCTGCAAGTTGCCCGACGCCGTCGACCCGGCCGCCGCCGCCACCCGCTCCTACAGCAGCGCCTGCAGCGCGGAGGCTGGGGTGATGGACGTCACGACGTGGTCGAACCCCGACAAGAGCCTCTTCGTCAACGGCCTCGCCGCGGCCGCGCTGGACCAGATCGGCCCCTCGGCGTTGACCAGCCAGAACGGCTATCCCGACCAGTCCCCCTACTTCGCCGGCCAGCCCTGGACCGTCGTGGCGCTCCTCGGCACCGACAAGACCGCGGTCACCCACCAGAGCGCCAACTCGTGCTCCTGCAACGCTTACGACTTCACGGTGACGGGTCAGGACAGCGTCGACCACCGCATGGTCGCGATGAACTTCTGGCAGCACCCCTCCTGCAGTACCACCGGCTACAACCCGGTCCTCGGGCCGGTGTGGGACCAGTCCTACCGCGCTGCGGTATGGCCGGGATACGCGGCCAACGACGTCGGCGTCACCCCGATCTACGCTTACTATAACGGCGATTGCTCGCTCTGTCTCGGCGCGCCGGCGCCGATCTTCAAGGCGAGCGACGTCCCCTACGGCGCGGCCTCAGCCTGCGGCCGGGGCCCGAACGAATCCTACGCCACCCGGGTCGCCTGCGCGCTCCCCGTCCCGCCGATCGACGTCGCCGCCGGTGAGTCCCACGCGTGCGCGGTGATGGCCGATGGGCGAGTCTACTGCTGGGGCGCCAACCACCACGGCCAGCTCGGCGACGGCACCTTCACCACGCGCACCCGCCCCGTGCAGGTGCTCGGCATCGACAACGCGGTCTCGGTCGCCCTCGGCTCGTGGCATAGCTGCGCGCTCCTCAAGACGGGCGAGGTCCGCTGCTGGGGCTACAACACCCATGGCAATCTCGGTCGCGGCACGTCGAGTTCGGCGGAGGTGGTCCCGGCCGCGGTGGTCGGCATCACAGACGCCGTGGCCCTCTCCTCTCGGTACAACCACGCCTGCGTCGTGCGAGCGGGCGGCGCGGTCGCCTGCTGGGGTTACAACTACTCCGGTGCGGTCGGCGGAAGCGCCTCGCCGGCGTTTCCCCACGGCGTGCTGAGCCCGCGTCCGGTGTCCGGCGTGGCGTCGGCCGTCGCCGTAGCCACGGGTGCCCAGATGAGCTGCGCCGTGCTCCAGGGCGGTGGGGTCACCTGCTGGGGCGACAACGCCCAGGGCCAGCTCGGGGACGGCACCACCGTGCCGCACGTCACGCCGGCCCCGGTGCTGGGGCTCAGCGACGCCCTCGCACTCACCGCCGGCCTCAACCACGTCTGCGCGATACGAGCCAATCACGCTCTTGTCTGTTGGGGTGCCAACGCTTCGGGTCAGCTCGGCAATGGGACTACGGTGGACGGCCACCTGCCGACACCTGTCCCTGGGCTGACGCGCGTTCGCCGCATCGACGCGGGCTGGCACCACACCTGCGCGTCGGACGCCTACGGGCGCGCCTGGTGCTGGGGTGACAACACACAAGGCGAGCTCGGGACAGGCGGCTACGGCTTGAGCCCACTGCCCGTCGCCGTGGCGTCAAGCGGCACCGTGCGGGCCCTCGCGGCCGGCTCAGACACCGGCGACATCGGCTCACCGCAACGCTTCTCGTGTGCGGTCGTCGATGACCAGCTCGAGTGCTGGGGCCGCAACGCGTGGGGACAGCTCGGCGATGGCACCTTCGTCGATCACCCAGCACCCGCTGCGGTGCTCGCTCCCTGAGCGGAGCCCGAAGCCCGCGCTCGCAGGCCCTGCCGCCGCGCGTCCGTCGCGTCCGTGTCAGAAACCGCTCGTGAAACCGCTGCCCGCGCTCAATTCGTGATAGGAGCCGCTCCGGCCGGGGCGGCGACCAGAACCTTTGGCCGTGTCGCGCGTCCCCATGGGCTCTCTCAACCACTTTGGAGTTTCGCATGAGCATCCGATACCGAACCTCGATGATGATTCTGAGCGTGTGTCTCGCGGGCGCCGGCGCCATGGGCTGCGACGGTGGCGGCGGTGGCGGCGGTGGCGGCACGGAGGCTGCCGCCAAGCGATCGGTCGACTCGGCCAAGAACATCAAGACCGCCGAGAGCGACCCCTCGGGCGACACGGCGCTGGCGGGCATCAACGCGTTGCAGGGGGATCTCCAGGTCATCGTTCAGCAAAAGCAGCTTGAGGACCTCCAGACGCGCACCGGGCCGCTGACGATGGCGCGGCTCGCCCTGGCGAGCGAGTGCGTCTCGCAGTCCGGCCAGACGACGACCTACACCGACTGTGTCGTCAAGCCCGCGACCATGAACGGCACGGTCACGGTGAGCGGCGACGCCGTCACCTTCAACATGAGGGGCGACATCGACCCCGACGCCTACAACGGGCCGCTCGGGGCCGCCGCTCAGTCCGGGGCCGGAATATCGATCTCCGTCGACGGCGTGAGCTTCACCGAGTCGGGAAACCTCACGGTGAGCGGGTCGGCCATCGATGGGACGGTCGACGCGACGGTGACGCTGCGGTTGACGACGAACTTCCCCGGCCTCGGGCCGCAGACCTCGAACCAGGACACGACGATCCACGCGGTGTTCGACGTGGACCTCGACGCGGCCGGGTGCCCGGTGGGCGGCACGCTGACGGTGACGTCGGCGCAGACCACGGCGACGGTGGACTACGGTCCGGCGTGCGGTGCCGTGACCGCGCGCTAGGACGGCGAGGCTCGGGGCCCCGGCGGCGTTCGTGCCGCCGGGGCCTCCGGTCGGCCGGCGGGGTCGAGAGGACCGGTGTCAGAACCGCGCAGTCCCGTCGGGTTCCGCCGGGGCACGGCGCCTGTCTGCCTGAACGCCGCCGGCGGGGAGGCAAAAGGCCGGGTGCGGTTGACCAGGGTGGGGGCTGGCGGAGATAGTCGGGCCTCAATGCTCACGACGTGGGTCGCCGTAGACGTGCGGCGAGGGGCCGGCAGGGCCGGTTTGAGGGGGTTGCCATGATGTCGCGCCAGACGCCGAGTACTCGGCTTGTGTCCGTAGCCATCGGGCTGGGTGTGTTCGCGCTCAGCGCCGCCTGCGGGAACATCGTGGTCCCTGAGAACTCGGCCGACGCGGACTCGGGTGGGCAGGTCGACGTCGACAGCGGCGGCGGCACGGACGCCGCCGCGCCGGCGTGCACGTTCGGACAAGACCAGATGTGCGACGACCACAACCCCTGCACCATCGACGCCTGCAACACCAACGGCGTGTGCATAAACGCGCCCGGGACCAACGTCTGCCGGATCGACGGCGACTGCTACTCCGCTGGCGAGACCGCGCCGGCGAACCGGTGCAAGATCTGCGACATCGCCAAGAGCAAGAGCGCTTGGACCGACCTGAGCTGCGCTGAGGACGGAAACCCCTGCACCGACGACGAGTGCGACGCCAGCACCGGCTGCTCCTACCCGGCGTTGGTCGGCGCGACCTGCGACGACGGGGTGGCCTGCACGACCGACGATCGCTGCGAGGCCGGCGCGTGCGTGGCGACGCCCTGCGAGTGCTCCGGCGACGGGGAGTGCCAGGAAGCGCTGACCGCTGGGCCCTGCCAGAAGGCCGCCTGTGTCGACAACGGGTGTCAGCTCGTGGCGGACACGGGGCTCGATGGCGAAGACTGCGACGACGGCGACGACTGCACGGCCGACGACGTGTGTGACGCCGGAGCCTGCGCCGGTGAGGAGGTGGACTGCAGCGGGCTCGACGGGCCGTGCTCCAGCGGCGAGTGCGTCAGCGGGAGCTGCAAGCTCCAGTTGGTGGCCGAGGGCACCGTGTGCCAGCCGGCGAACGCGTGCATCTTGAACGCGACGTGCGGAGCCAGCGGCAACTGCGTCGGGACCTGGGACGGCACAAAGTGCAAGTGCGGCAGCAACGTCGAGTGCGACGACGGGCGCGCCTGCACGCTGGACACCTGCGACACGGGCACGGGGGCTTGCTCGAGCACGCCGGTGGCCGGCACCTGCCTGTTGGGCGAGGAGTGCTGGAACAACGGCGATCTCCACCCCTTCGACCAGTGCCTGAAGTGCGACGTGGCGGCGTCGTCGACCCAGTGGACCGCGCTTAGCTGCGATGACGGCGACGCCTGCACGGTGGATAGCTGCGACGCGGTGACCGGGTGCGCTCAGGAGGCCGGACCGGCCGGGAGCTGCTGCAAATTCGCGAGCGATTGCCTGGCCGCTGGGCTGGTGGCGGGCGCGTGCGAGGTGGTGACGTGCAAGTCGGGATCCTGCGAGGTGGTCCCCGACGAGACGGCGAACGGAAGCAAGCAGGTCCCGGCTGGCGAGTTTGACGCG
>CAZNZH010000129.1:0-2945 GCA_964577445.1 uncultured Myxococcales bacterium | reverse complement strand
CGGGAGCGCGTGCACCATCGACGACTCGTGCCAAGCGGGCGCCTGCACCGGCGGCGTGCCGAAGTCCTGCGAGAAGGCGGGGCCGGGCGCGTGCGTGACGATCGCGTGCGAGGCGGGGACGGGCGACTGCGTCGAGACGCCGCTGGCGAAGGGCGCGGGCTGCGACGACGGGAACGCGTGCACGGTGAGTGACGCGTGCGATGCCGCCGGCGGCTGCGCCGGCACGGCGAAAGACTGTGGCGCGGGCGACGTCTGCACGCTCGCGATCTGCGAGAGCGGGACGGGCGAGTGCAAGCTGGTGGGCAAAGACGGCGGCGCTTGCGATGACGGTGAGAAGTGTACGACCGCCGACGCGTGTGACGCCGAGGGCGCCTGCGCGGGGACCTGGGACGGGAGCCTCGGCGGCTGCGCGTGCGTGAGCGACGGCGACTGCGATGACGGGCTGGCCTGCACCACCGACACCTGCAACACGGCGTCCGGGGCGTGCTCGAACACCGTGGACGCCGGCTTCTGCGTGCTCGACGGCGCGTGCGTGGCGGCGAACGCGACGAAGGCCGGCAACGCCTGCCTCGAGTGCCGGCCGGCGACCTCCAAGAAGGCCTGGCAGCCGGTCACGTGCAACGACGGGAACGCCTGCACCACCGACTTCTGCGACGCCGCGGCGGGCTGCATGACCGAGCCGAAGACCGGCGCGCCGTGCGACGACGGCAACCCGGACACGACCGACGATCACTGCGAGGCGGGTGCGTGCGTGGCGAGCTGCGCGTGCAGCGCGGCGGCCGACTGCACCGGGGTGGTCGCGCCAGCCTGCTCGAAGGTGGTGTGCGACAAGTGCCAGTGCCTCGTGGTCGCGGACGCCGCGGCTGTCGGCAAGTCCTGTGAAGACGGGCTCTACTGCACGGTGAACGACACCTGCCAGTCCGGGACCTGCGTCGGCGGCGCCCCGCGCGACTGCTCGGCCAAAAGCGACGGGGTCTGCCTCGAGGGGACGTGCAGCGAGCCCAATGACGTCTGCGTCGGCACGCCCAAGGCCAGCGGCAGCTCGTGCAGCGACAACAACCCGTGCAGCGTCGGCGACGCCTGTAGCGCCGGCGTGTGTAAGGGCACACCCATCGACTGCTCGGATCTCGACACCGACTGCCAAACGGCCACCTGCGATGGCGGCGTCTGCACCACGACGGTGCTTCAGGGCGCGGGCTGCGACGACGGCGAGGCCTGCACGCTGGCGGACACCTGCTCGGCGGACGGCGCCTGCACGGGCGCGTGGGACAAGGTCAACTGCGGCTGCACGGACGACGCGGACTGCGCGGGCGGTACTGACCAGTGTAACGTCGGGCGCTGCGACCTCGCGAACAACGAGTGCACCACCGAGCCGCAGACGAGCGCGAACTGCAACGACGGCAACGCCTGCACGCAGGCGGACGTGTGCAACGCCCAGGGCGCGTGCAAGGGCGCGGCCTACACCTGTCCCGCGCTGTCGTGCGAGCTGGCGTCCTGCGACGGGTCGGGCGGCTGCTCGGTCAAGCTGCTAGGCGGTTTCTGCCGGATCGAGGGCAAGTGCGTCGCCGACAAGGAAGGAAACCCCGCCAACCCGTGCCAGATCTGCAACGCCGACCAAGCGCCGAATAGCTGGTCGCCGCGCCCCAACGGCACCGCCTGCGACGCCGACGGCTCGGGCTGCACCCAGAACGATAGCTGCTCCGGCGGCACCTGCAAGGCCGGGCCCGCCGCCGCCTGCAACGACGGGTTCCCGTGCACCGACGACACCTGCACGCCCCTGGGCCCCAACGGCTTCACCTGCCAGTCCAAGGCCAGCGGCACCGGCTGTTTCATCGGCGGCGCGTGCTGGTCGGCGGGCGCGCAGAACCCGGCGAATCCCTGCCAAGAGTGCGCCGGGCCCGCGCAGACGAGCTGGTCCAACAAGGCCAACAACACCGCGTGCAACGCCGACTCCAACGGCTGCACCCAAGACGATAGCTGCCAGGCCGGCAACTGCAAGGTGGGCGCGACGGTGACGTGCTCGGACGGCGACACCTGCACCGTCGACACCTGCACCTCGACCGGGGACAACGCGCACACCTGCTCGAACGTGGTCGGCACGGGCTCCTGCCTCATCGCCGGCGAGTGCGTGGCGGAGGGCGTCCGAAACCCCGAAAACCCGTGCCAGGTCTGCGACTCCGCCGTCAGCCCCAGCGCCTGGAGCGACGCGGCGGACGGCACGGCCTGCGACGCCGACTCCAACGGCTGCACCAAGTCGGACTCGTGCTCCGGGGGGACCTGCAAACCGGGCGCCGTCGAGACGTGCAGCGACGGTCACGCCTGCACGACGGACACCTGCACCTCGAAGGGCCCGGAGACCTTCTCCTGCTCGAGCACGTTGACCACCGGCTGCTTCATCGGTGGCGCGTGCATCGGCGAAGGCGTCCGCAACTCGAGCAACCCGTGCCAGGTCTGCAAGTCGTCGGTCAGCGCCAAGGCGTGGGCCAACGCCGAAGACGGCACTCTCTGTAACGCCGACTCCGACGGGTGCACCGAGGGCGACCAGTGCTCGTCGGGCGCGTGCAAGGCGGGACCTGCGCAGAGGTGCGACGACGCGCTGGCGTGCACCACCGACAAGTGCGTGTCCACGGGCAACTCGAGCTACGCGTGCTCGAATGCGATCGAGGGCAGCGCCTGCGTCATCGGCGGCACCTGCTACCCGGGCGGCAAGGACAACCCGAAGTCCTTCTGCCAAGCATGTAACCCCGGCTCATCGCAGACGGCGTGGACCAACAAAAAAGAAGGCACGAGCTGTGACGCCGACGGCTCGGGCTGCACGGTCGGCGACGCATGCAACGCCGGCGGCGCGTGCGTCGCGGGGGCGACCGAGACGTGCGACGACGGGCTCGGCTGCACGGACAACATCTGCGGATCGACCAGCGCCACGACCTTCGTCTGCTCCAACC